>NZ_JBSSEF010000029.1:0-35676 GCF_054061455.1 Thermostichus sp. OS-CIW-20 | reverse complement strand
CCTTCTGTTCCCATCGCCTCAAGGTGTGGAGACACACCCCAAAATAATCCGCCGCTTCTCTCGGTTTTACATACCTAGCCATACCAAGCAGCCATTCAGCATGGCTCAAGCTGGACGGTGTAGGGCAAGCGGTTGGAGAATAGGCCCCACCGATGGAGGCCAACCAGGCTGCTGCCCAACTCCTTGCCCGAAGAGGGCTACAGCTAGATGAAGGCGCTTCCCCACCCCTCCGTGGGCTCTCTTCCAGCCAGAGTTCCTCCCGTCCTGCAAATATGCCCACTCTCGACCAGGAACAACTCCAACAAGCCTACTTTTTGGCAAACGGCAAGCAGGACACTGCCCTGCGGCTTCAGGCGGCAAAATGGATGCGCAGGTAATCTTCCTCCATCTTGGCACGGGCCGGCTTCATGGCGGCCAGGGTCTGGGGCAACACCAGGTTGCGGCGGTGGTTGCCAATGCGGATGTTGAGCTCGTCGCCAGTTTTGCTCAGCTCCACCTGCTCTTTTGGGATCCCGGGCAAGTACAGATCCAGGCGGTACTGGCCGTTGTCGCTAGCCACGTTCATCGTCTGCTCGGCGTAGAACACCTCCGCCGGGTTGCGATCCCCCCAGAGATCCTTTTTCAGGCGGGCCAGGGCGTCCCACCCCACCAGCTCCTCTGGGTAAAGCGGGATCTCCAGCACCGGCAGGGGGGCAAAGTTCTCGTGGATCTCCTGGCGATATTTCTGCTGGGCGGCTTTCCAGGCGGCAAAGTAGGGATCCACCACCCCTTCCGGCAAAATGCGGTTGGCAATCACCAAATCGGTGGCGACGCCGTAGAGGCTGAGGTAGGCATGGGCCCGCAGCGACTCCTTGATCACCATCTTTTCGGGGTTGGTGACTAGGCGCACCGAGGTGATGCGGTTGTCGGTGAGGATGCGCTCCAGCCGCTCGATCTTCTGGTAGAACTCGTAGGGGGCATCCAGCACCTGGTCATCTGGCAGGGGGATCCCGGTTAGCCCTTTTACAATCGGCTCGGCAATGGGGCGCAGCACCCGCGCCAACCCCTGCAAAGGTTTGTAGAACTTGCGCATGTACCAGCCGGAAACATCGGGCAGGCTCAAAAGGCGCAAGGCCGTACCGGTGGGAGCCGAGTCGATAATCAGCACATCAAACTTGCCCTCGTCGTAGTGGCGGTTGACCCGCACCAGGGCGAAGATCTCGTCCATCCCCGGCAGCACCGCCAGCTCCTGGGCCTGCACGCCATCCAGCCCGCGGGCCTGCAACACCTGCGTGATGTAGGTCTTGACGGATCCCCAGTTCAGCTCCAGCTCCTGCAGGGCGTCTAGCTCTGCTCCCCAGAGGTTGGGCTTGACCTCCACCGGCTCGTGGCCCAGGGGCTGGTCGAAACTGTCGGCCAAGGAGTGGGCCGGATCCGTGCTCAACACCAGGGTCTTCAGGCCGAGCTCGGCACAACGCCAGCCGGTTGCTGCCGCCATCGAGGTCTTGCCGACCCCACCTTTGCCGGTCATGAGGATGATGCGTTGCATGGGAGCGCTCTTTACGTTCTTTTACAGCTCTAGGCTAACCGATTTGCCCCTCTGCCCACAGCGGCCTGGAGGGCAGTTACCAGGTACACTATTGATTGCCTATGGCTGGCCAAGGAAGTAACGGCCAGAAAGCAAGCCTGTGAAGGCGGATGGGAGGTGTAAGATGATGCGTCGTTGGCCCAATCTGCTGCTGATTGCCATCCTCACATTGGGTCTGTGGCTGGGATCCCTTCCCGTCCAGGCGGCTGCCGCCTTGCCCCGAGAGCTGCAGCAGCTGGAGCAACAGGTGGAGCAGCTGCAGAGCCTGGTGGATGCCGAGGACTGGCTCGAGATCCGCTCCTACATCCATGGGCCGATGGGCCTGACCCGCAAGACCCTAACCAGCCTGGCAAACACCTTGCCCCAGCAGCAAAAGCGGGAGATGCTGCGCTTGGCCAAGGAAATGGGCCGCAGCTTGGAAGAACTGGACTTTGCCGCCAAAGCCTACGACCAACCAGAGGTGGAAGCTGCCCAGGCCAAGGTGAGAAAGACGTTGCAAGAGCTCAAGGCCCTGTTTTCGTAGTTGGGGACAGAGCGGATCAAGTTAAGGGGAAACGCTCCCGCAGATCTTGAGCCACCGGCGGGGGTACCAGGTGGTCAATGGGGCCGCCTAGCTTGGCCACTTCCTTAACTAAGCTGCTACTGACAAAGCTGTGCTCGCTAGCAGTAGCAAGGAAAAGGGTTTCCAACTCAGGAGCCAGGAGCTTGTTGGTGTGGGCCATCTGCAGCTCGACATCAAAGTCAGATAGCACCCGCAAGCCGCGCACAATGACTTTTGCCCCTCGCTGGCGGGCGTAGGCCACCGTCAGGCCGGAAAAGGTGTCGACCTCAACGTTTTTTAGGTGGGCAACAGAGAGGAGGATCTGGGCTTGCCGCTGCTCAGGAGTAAACAGAGGCGTTTTGTTGGGGTTTTTCAGGACTGCAACGATGACTTTGGAAAACAGACGGCTGGCCCGCTCGATGATGTCGAGGTGCCCAAAGGTGATGGGGTCGAAGCTGCCGGGGTAGAGGGCAATCATGCTAGAGAGGGTACCGCTCTTCTTAGCCTACCTGCTCTCGGGCCCACGCCAGATAGGTAGCGCTTACCTGAGCAGCCGGCAGAGCCAGGATCTCCGGCTCCTGGTAGGGGTGGAGCTCCCGCAGCCGCTGTTCCAGGCGGGGATAAGCAGTGGAGGGCAATTTGAGCAACAGCAAAAACTCGGCCTCCCTCTGCAGGGATCCCTGCCAGCGGTAGTAGGAGGTGATCGGCGGCAGCACCTGGGCACAGGCCACATAGCGCTCGGCCACCAGAGTGTGTGCCAAACGATGGGCGTCGGCTTCGGATCCCACGGTGGTCATGACAACCGCCAGGGTATCGGGGGCGGTCTTTTCCTCCATCGGAAGCAAGCTCTAGGCGTCGACCTCCCCTGATCGTACCGCTGGATCCTCGGATCGCCATCCCAGTTGGGTCAAGCCCCCCGGAGCGGCGGTGTGGCCTTGGCAAAATAGGGCCGCCTTTGGTGCCAGCGCCAAGCTGTCTGCAGGATCTCGGCCAAGTCGGCATAGCGGGGCTGCCAGTTGAGATCCCGCTGGATGGCCGTGGCATCGCCCACCAAGCAGGGGGGATCCCCCGGTCGACGGGCTCCAACTTGCACCGGGATCTGTCTTCCAGTTACCGCTGCTGCCGTGGCGATCACCTCCTGAACAGAGAAGCCCTGGCCATTGCCCAGGTTGTAGGCTGCCTGCACAGGCTGGCCAGACGCCAGCGCTTCTAAGGCCAACACATGGGCCTGCGCCAGGTCGGCGACATGGATGTAGTCGCGGATACAGGTGCCATCGAGGGTGTCGTAGTCGTCGCCAAAAACAGTGATGTGGGGGCGTTGGCCGGCGGCGACTTCCAGCACCAGGGGGATGAGGTGGGTTTCGGGGTCGTGGGCTTCGCCGATTTCTCCGTCGGGATCGGCGCCGGCGGCGTTGAAGTAGCGCAGGCTGATAAACCGGATCCCGTGGGCGGTCTGGAAGTCCCGCAGCATCTGCTCCACCACCAGCTTGCTCTGGCCGTAGGGGTTGATGGGGCGCTGGGGGTGGGTTTCCGGGATCGGGATCTGCTCCGGCACGCCGTAGGTGGCACAGGTGCTGGAGAAGACAAGGTAGGGGATCCCGTGATCCCGCATGGCCTCCAGCAAGGTCAGGGATCCGGCCACGTTGTTGCGGTAGTATTTGCCCGGATCCTTGACCGACTCGCCCACGTAGGCATAGGCGGCAAAGTGAATCACCCCTTCGGGCCGATACTGCCGAATGACCTGATCCAGCCGCTGGCGGTCGGCAATGTCGCCGATTTCCAAAGGCCCCCAGCGAACGGCCCAAGGGTGGCCGTAAACCAGGTTGTCGTAGGCAATTGGCAGGTGGCCGTGGGCTGCCAGGGCCTTACAGGTGTGGCTGCCGATATAGCCCGCGCCGCCGGTAACCAGAAGCCGCATAGGTCAGGGGGAAGGAAATTCCTGTCTAGAATACAGCTACTCTTGCAGACCTTGGCAATGGCCCCGGCCTATTCCAGGAGCTGATGCCAATCCAGATGAGGCCGCCAGGCCTCTGCCAGACGATCCAGCAGTTCTTCGCGTTGCTGGGCATAGTGGCCGTCCAACTCCGGCAAGGGATCCCAGCCTTTTTGGCGGCGCAGCTCGTTTAGCCAGTGGCGCCGCCAGCGGTGGTTGTCGAAGAGGCCGTGCAGATAGCTGCCCCAGACCCGGCCTGTGGGATCCCGCCAGCCCAGGCCTTCTTGCTCGAAGATCGGCAGGCAGCCAGCGGGATCGGCCTGGGTGGATCCCTGATGGATTTCGTACCCCTGGACGGGAGCGGGGGCGGGCCAGCGGCTTTGCGTCTGCACCTGCTGGGTAACCTTGGTGGGTTGCAAGACAGTAGTCAGCGGCAGGAAGCCCAGCCCGGGGTAGGTGCCGGCAACTCCCTCTAGGCCGGCGGGATCGGCGATGGTTTGCCCCAACATCTGCAGCCCGCCGCAGATGCCGACGATGTGGCCGGAATAGAGGCGCAGTTGGTCGGCCAGGCCGGTCTTTTGCAATGCCAACAGATCCTTGAGGGTGGTTTTGCTGCCGGGCAGGATGACCACATCGGGGGATCCCAGGCTCTGGCCGGGGTGAACCCAGCGCAGATGGACGCTGGGCTCGGCCAGCAAGGGGTCGAAATCGGAAAAATTGGCCACCTGGGGCAGGCGGATCACGGCAATCTCCAGGCAGCTCCCCCGCCCGGCACGTTCGCGGCGATTTTCCCAGAGTTGAGGGCCCGCCTCAAGGCCCATCGAATCCTCTTGCGGCAGCGTCCAGTCCAGCCAGGGCAGAACTCCAACCACGGGGATCCCGGTGTAGTTCTCCAGCCAATCCAGGCCGGGCTGCAGCAGCTCCCGTGCGCCGCGAAACTTGTTGATGACAATGCCGCGAATCAGGGCCCGCTCGGCCGGCTCCAGCAACTGCAGGGTGCCCACCACATGGGCCAGCGCCCCACCCCGGTCGATGTCCGCCACCAGCCAGGTGGGAGATCCCAGATGCAAAGCCACCCGCGTGTTGGCCAGATCCCGGTGTTTGAGGTTTACCTCCGCCGGGCTGCCTGCCCCCTCGCAGATAATCCACTCGTACTGCTGTTGCAAGCGGGCCAGGGCCGTTTTCACCGCCTCCCAGGCCGGCGCAAACCAGCGCTCGTAGTACTCGCCGGCGCGACAGGTATCTACTGCCACGCCGTTGAAGACGACCTGGGAAGTCAGGTTGCCCTGCGGCTTGAGCAAAATCGGGTTCATCTCCACCGCGGGCGGGATCCCGGCGGCCCAAGCCTGCAGAGCCTGCGCATAGGCAATCTCATGGCCCTCCGGGGTGACGTAGGCATTCAGCGACATGTTCTGGGCCTTGAAAGGGGCAACCTTCTTCCCCGCCTTTTTGAGAAGGCGACAGAGGGCAGCTACCAAAAGGGTTTTGCCCACGTGGGAAGAAGTCCCCACGATCATCAAGGATCGGCAAGCACTGCTCATTCGGCTCCCTTTCCCTCCCAGGCCGATTGTCCACCCTCTCCCCTAAGCCGACTGCGCTAGGTTGACGGATTGGCCCTCTGCTGGCCAAAGTCTTCGCGCCAGCAATGCAAAAAGCGTACCCTTGCGCCTAGCGGGAAGTTCCCGAATCAGCGAAGGGGAACTGCCCAAAAAAGCCTTCTGCTGTCTCAAGCAGACCTAGCCCAGCTTAAGACTGGGGCAGATGGATTCGAACCACCGAATGGCGGGACCAAAACCCGCTGCCTTACCGCTTGGCGATGCCCCAATTTACACTGCTTGACTACTTTAGCGATGCAACCTTGGATCTGTCAACGGGCTGCGGCCACCTCTCATCTCCTCAGGAACCAAGTTGGATCCTTTGCCGAGGTCAGGGTTGACCTCAAAAGGGTTGGGCAGAGGGGGAATGCGGGCCACCTCGAAGAAGTAGGCGCGGATCTCCGGCCCAAAGTAGATAACATCGCCACTCCTCAAGTAGTGGGTAGCTACCCGCGTGCCGTTGACGAACACCCCATTGGTGCTGGACTGCCCCTTGCGGTTGCCGTCGACTAGACAATACGTAAATCCTGTGCGATTGGACTTGGTGGGCACTCGCACCAAATAGGCGTGGCGGCGGGAGACGAAGCGGTTGACAATCTGGATGGCATTGGAGGGATCCCGTCCGATCGTGTAAATGCTCTCCCGCAGGATGTAGCTGCAGGGCCGCACAGGATGGCAGACGGACAGGGTGAACTCCGGGTGAGACACCGGCTGCTGCGGGACTTGGTCGAACAGATCCAACGGCAGATCGAAGTCCTGACTGCCGGACAGATGGCCTCTGCCCACTGCCGTAGTAGAGGTAAAAAAATCGTCGTAGCTCTGGGGCAACAGCGTTTCCTCCTCGACGCTCAACTACCTGCCCGGCAGCCTGGCTCTTCCAGTCCAACTCCCTGAACCCTAGAGTTCCCAGAAACTAGGAGACACCCAACATCCCCCCGGCGTTGGCGGGCTGGTGGAAAACTCATAGGCCTTAATGTAGACTATTATACACCACAGGCAGCCTTGGAGATACTCCCTTTTCCTAAAAAAAATTGGAAAAATTGGGTTTGGGTTCAGGTCGGATCTATTCCCGTTTTAAGGGATCCCTTGGGAGCCACAGCCTTGGCCGCGGGCGGGCTATTCTGGGTAGCAGGTTTGTAGCCTTGAGGTGTGGGTGTGACGGAGGCCCTGTTGCGTCGGTTAGATGTGGCCACAGAGGCGGCCCTGGAGGCAGGGGCTTTGCTGCGCAGTTACGTGGGGGGCACCCTTGCCATTGAGGAGAAACGTCCGGGCGACTTGGTAACAGCAGCGGATCGCGCTTCCGAGGAGCTTATCTTGAAAATCTTAAGGCGGCACTTCCCCGAAGATGGGATCTTGACGGAAGAATCCGGCCAGCAGGGATCCCCGCAGGGCGCTTACGCCTGGATGATCGATCCCCTCGATGGCACCACCAACTTTGCCCATGGCTATCCCTTTGCTGCCGTCTCTATTGGTCTGCTGGAGGGGCGGGAGCCGGTGCTAGGGGTGGTCTGCGACATCTTTCGGGGGGATCTCTTTCGCGCCGTACAAGGGATGGGAGCCACCCGCAACCGCAAACCCATCCGCGTCTCCTCTACTACCGAACTCTCCCGCAGTCTCCTGGTTACTGGCTTTGCCTACGACCGCCGGGAAACCCCCGACAACAACTACGCCGAGTTCTGCCACTTCACCCACCTCACCCAGGGAGTGCGGCGAGGTGGATCGGCTGCCCTGGACTTGGCCTACGTGGCCACCGGCCAGTTGGACGGCTATTGGGAGCGGGGCCTCTCCCCCTGGGACATTGCCGCCGGGATTGTCTTGGTGCGAGAGGCGGGCGGCAAGGTCACCGCCTACGATGGCAGCCCGGTGGATGTGTACAGTGGCCGCCTGCTGGCCAGCAACGGCTGGCTACACGCTGCTCTTCAGGAAGAACTGGCCCAGGTCAGCCCTCTGCCGGTCTCCTTCCCCATGCGGCGGGATCGCCGGTCTGGGGAGCAAAACGGCCAAAGTTTAAAGATCAGGTAAAGATCAGGCGAAAATTGGGTAAGGTTTACGCAAAGGCCCTCATGGCTCTTTCGCAAGGCAAGGGAGATAACTTGGCCGGGAAAAAGCTCCGGCGTCGTTGTTGGGCGGCAGGGTTTGGCCTGGCGCTGCTCTTGGGGATCCCGGCCTACCCTCAGCCTGCCCCAAAGCCGACCCTGCCCGCTCCTGCCAGCGAGCGAGCACAGGTTCCCGATTCCCGTTGGGCCGAGATTCAGGCGCGGGGGCGCATCCGGGTTGGCCTGGATCCCAGCCTGGGCCCGGCTTACCTCTACACCGACCTGGAGCGGCAAACCTACGCCGGCTTCGAGTGGGATATCCTGGAGGCGCTTGCCCAGACGCTGCAGGTGCGAGTGGAGCCCGTCTATGTGGCTTGGAGCGAGCAGTTGGCGGCTTTGCAAGCGGATGAGGTGGATCTCATCTGGGGGGCGCGGGAAGCTTTGGGCTTGGATCCGCAGCAGTTTCTCGCCACCCGACCCTACTACCTCAGCCCGCAGCGCTTGGTGGTACGGGATCCCGGGCCAGAGGAAGCTCCCATTGAGGCGCTGTCGCAACTCTTTGGCCGCAAAGTGGGCATTGTAGTTAACAGTACGGGAGCCGCTCTGTTGGAGGCGTACAACGAGAGGCGGGGCAACGCCATTCGTCTTTTTGCCACCAGCAACCCGGATCGCTTGTTTGCCCAGCTCCAGGCTGGCCAGTTGGATGCGGTGCTCGTCGATCAGCCCGTTGCCGCCCTGAGCCTGCGCCAGGCGGGATCCCGGCTGCGCCTGGCGGGGCCGCCTCTGTTCCCGATTCCTTTGGTGGGCGTGGTATCCTCACAGCATCCTTCCCTGAAGGAAGCCGTGGATGGGGCGATCGCAGTCCTGACCGAAAACGGAACTTTGCAACGCATCTTGGAGAAGTGGCAACTATGGGATCCAACTCTGATGTCCCCCGCCTCACCCGAGGGCTAGCCCGCTACGAGACCGACCATTTCGCCATCTTGGGCGTGCCCCTCACCGCCGATGCCAAAGGGATCCGACGCGGCTACCTGCAGGCGGCCAAGGCTCTGCACCCGGATCGCTTTGTCGGGGATCCGGAAGGGGCAGAGCGGGCCAATGTCCTCTTTGCCAAGCTGGTCAACCCGGCCAACGAGGTGCTGACCAAAGAGCGGGAGCGGTCGGAATACGAGGCTCTGCTCAAGCTGCGCATCCAACGGCTACTGGAGTCGCCGCCTGCAGATCTCTGGCCTACGGGAGAGGCAGTCAAAGGTTTGGCCGAGTCTCCCAACTGGGAGGAAGAGTATGTCCGGCGGGTGGAGAAGCTGGCCAAAGAGCAATACAGCTCTATGGCCACCCTGCTGGAGAAAACCGAGCAGTTGAGCGAGCTCAACCTAGCCTACCTGCTGCTCAAGGCCGGCTACAAAGGGATCCCCGCCCCTGCTGCCAAAACCACCACCTCGACGGGGATCCCAACCCCTTCCCCCAGCCGCACCACCTTGGGCGGGATCCCGGCTGCTCCACCCACCGCTCCCCCTGTCCAGCCCGCCCCTCCTTCGCCCCCAACCCCGCAACTTAGCCCCGCTGAGACCCGCTTCCTGCAGGCGCTGGACATGATCGAGCGCAAGCAGTACCGGGTTGCCATCCAGTATTTAAACTTCGCCATCAGCGCCCAGCCCAACGTGGCCCGTTACTATCTGCACCGAGGTATCGCCCACCTCAAGCAGGGCAACGCTGGCATGGCCAAGGCCGACTTCCTGCAGGCGAGCCGCCTCGAGCCGGCCAACGCCGAGTTGATGGCCGAGGTGCGCCGCTGGCTGCAGCAGGTCACCACCCAACAGCCGGTTCCCGTTCCCTCGGCCAGCCGTCAGACCTCCCAGGCCCAGAAAATCGTGCCACCGCCGCGCAAAGAGGATAGCGGCGGCTTCTGGAGCCGCCTCTTCGGCAAGAAAAAGTAGGCCAAACTCCCCTCAGGAAGCGCCCCCCAACACCAGCAGCGTGACCAGGGATCCCGTATTCCAGAGGCTGTGCAACAGGATGGGGGCCAGCAGGTTGCGGCTGTGGCTGTACACCACCCCCAGCACCACCCCCAGCATGGTCAAAGGCAACAGATCGGAAAGGTTGAGGTGGGCAAGGGCAAAGGTGAAGGCGCTGAGCAAGATGGCAGCCCCCATCGGCAAGTAGCGGCTCAGCGTCGGCAGCCAAAAGCCCCGGAACAGCACCTCCTCAAAAACAGGGGCACAGACAGACACCACGGCCAAAAACACCAAGCGCGCCCCCCAGCCATGGCTCTCCAGCAGCAGAGGCAAGATGGGGTTCCCGCCCCCTGCCTGGGGCAGCAGCAACTGCGACAGCGCCGCTGCCAGCACCACCAAAGGCAGGGCCGCCCAGTAGCCGCCCAGGCCCCAGAGGATCCAAGGGCCCCACAGCCGCACCTGCAGCACCTTCTGCCAACCGGGATAGAGCCGAAGAAGCCGGTACAACAGCGCCGCCCCCAGCAGAGCGCCCGCATTGTAGGTGAGAAACAGGGCCACCGCCTGATGCCAAGGGCTGAGCTGCTGCGTCCCCAGGCCGAGCCCGACCGTGTAAAGGCGAGGCACCAGCGCATTGAGGAGAATGAAACCCAAAAACCAACCGGTCAGGACCGCCTGCGCCCCGATCCCCGGCCAAGGCACCTCCCACGGCGGGCCCACAAGAGGACGTTGGCGCCAGAAGCTCCAGCCCAGCCAGCCCAACAAGAGCACCAGCCCCAGCAGCGCCCCCAGCAGCGGGATCCCGCCCACCACCGCCAGCCGGAACAGGGCTGCCAAGGCCAATTTTTCCTGCTGCTGGTTGAGGGCATTGAGGCTGTCGCTGCGCTGTTGCAGCCGGTAGAGCTGCTGCAGGGCCACCGCCTCAAACCAACCGTCCAGGTGGTTGCGGATTTGCACCTCGGCCTCTGGCAAGATGCGCCGTGGCGTTCCCCACAGCCCTTGTAAAACCTGTGCCACCCTCTTCTGGCCGGATTCCAGCTCCAAGGGACGTTCTGGATCGACTACCTCTTGCCACTGCTGCTGGGCTGCCTCCAGATCCTCCTGGTAGACGTAGAGCAGACCCAGGCGCAGCCGCAGGGCGTCCAGCTCCGCCTGCAGATCCTGGACAGAAGCCAGGAGGACGGGATCCACTTCTTCTGGGGTTGAGGCCGGCCCCACCGCATCTGATACCCTGGCCAATTCGGGTTTGCCCCCTGCCGAGGAAGTCGCCCTTTCCAGCCGTGCCATCCGTTTGAGGCGCTGCAGGCGTTCGGCGTAGTTGTCGGCCACCTGCTGGTAGCGATTGTGGGCCAGCTCGAAAACGTTCTGCCCCAGCAGAGCCCGCGCCAGGTCCTGATAGCGGGGATCGTCGAGGGTGCGGGCAGCCTGCAGGGCGAGATTGGTTTGCAACAGATCCAACTGCGTTTGCGGCGGCGGCTGAAACCAACTGCTGGAAAGCGAAAGCCCGACAATCAAAAGGGCCAATAGGCTCAGCAGGTTGAGGATCCCTCGGCGAACAGAAAGCCAAGCGGAAAAGGGATCGACAGAGGCCGTGGCTTCAGAGGGAGACATGGCAGCAACCGAGGCAACTCCAGCGGGTTATATCCTAGCTTCTATTGGCTTCAGCCGGATAAAGGGGTCAGCGTCGCTCTAGCCAATAACGGTAGATGGGCAGACCCAACTGCAGGCACTGCCACTCCCGCTCGGTGGGAATGCCGAAGGGGTTGTCATCGATGGGCCCCTGGTAGGGATTCCAAAACTGCGGATGCTCTAGGAAACGATCGACCATCTCCTCGGCCACTTCCCGCACGTCCGACTGCAGGAAGACGGGGCTGCCCGGTTGCAGCAGCAGGGCCAGATCCGCCACCAGTCGCGGTTGGACGATCCGCCGCTTGTGATGGCGCTTTTTAAACCAGGGATCCGGAAATTGGATGGTGACCCGGCTGAGATCTCCCGGCGCAAACAGATGCCGCAGGGAGACGTTGATGTTGGCAAACAGAAAATGGACGTTATCCAGCCCCAGCTCGTCCCGCCAAGCATTGGCCCGCTCCACCAGCGGCTGTCGAATCTCTACCCCCAAAAAGTTCCAGTCGGGCTGCTCCTGGGCCATGCGCAGCAAAAAGCGTCCGCTCCCTGAGCCGATATCCAAATGCAAGGGCTGCCCCAGTCGCCGATACACCCGTTCCCAGTGGGGTGGGGGGGTGGGTTGTTGGTACTGAGCCTGCAGGGGGTTGACGTGTTGCCGCAGTCGCTGGCCGAGACCCTTCTGCAGCGGGATCCCTGTCCAGGGGGGAACAGAGGAGCCTTTCTCAAGTTGGGCCTGCTGTGCTCGCTGCACGTCCGCTTCCACAGACCACCTCCTGCCGTCAGCCACAGCCGTAGCGAACCCAACGGTGGATCCAAAACAAACGGGATCCGGCAGCCCAGCTCTACCACCGGATGCTGTCGATGACTTGCCGCAAGATGTGGGCAGAGCGGTGCAGTTGCTGCCGCTCGCTCTCGGTGAGGGACATGGCCAGCGTGCGCTCCACCCCTTGCCGACCGACCACTCTCGGCAAACTAAGGCAGACCTCCGGCAGGTCATATTCTCCCTGGGTGAGGCTGCTCACGGTTAAAACGCGCCGCTGATCCCGTACCAGGGCCTGGACAATTTGTGCCACCCCCAGACCAATGGCATAGCTGGTGGCCCCTTTGCGGCGGATGATCTCATAGGCGGCATTGCGCACCTGCTCGAAGATATCGCCCAAATGGGCGGGATCCCATTCCGGCGAGAGCTGGCCAATCGGCGTGCCGGCGATGTTCACCTTGCTCCAGACGGCCACCTCGCTATCCCCATGTTCGCCGATGATGTAGGCGTGCAGGCTGCGCGGATCCACCCCCAGCCTCTGGGCCAACAGATAGCGAAAGCGAGCCGTATCCAAAACCGTTCCCGACCCCAGCACCTGCCCCGCCGGCAGCCCCGCTAACTTCAGGGAAACATAGGTCATGACGTCAACGGGGTTGCTCACCACCAGGAAAATGGCGCTGGGGCAATGCTCCATCAGGGCCGGGATCAAGCTTTTGAAGATCTCGACGTTGCGGTGAACCAAATCCAAACGGGTTTCTCCAGGCCGCTGCTTGGCCCCCGCCGTCACAATCACCACGTCTGACCCGGCACAATCGGCCAGCTCCCCTGCCCAGATCCGCGTCGGCTCGACAAAGGGGATCCCATGCACCAGATCCATCACTTCCCCTTCCAGCTTGGCGCGGTCGATGTCGTGGATCACCAGCTCATCGAGGGTGTTCTGGATAAGCATCGCGTAGGCGCAGGCCATGCCCACCTGCCCGGCGCCGATGATGGATCCCTTCAAAAGGCGGCGAGCAGTCAGCCCACCGGCTTGCTGCTCAAAGCGTGGCTTGGGTTGGTGCTCAGAAACGGTCATGGCTTCAGCCGCTGCACTTCCCTTCCCAGCTTAAGCCTGGCCAGGCGGAGAGAAAAAGAGCAGAGGGGCTATCGCTCCCCAGAGCAAGAAAGGCTGGAAGGGAAGAGAACTTCCGCCTTCCCGGTCGCCTCGGATCCCCGCGGGGTGAAGTGACTTTGAATGCAGCTCAGTAAGGGTTTTAATGGTTTTTTAAGAATTCTTGGGTAGACCTCAACTCCGTTGCTGGGTTAGCCGCTGCCAAAGCTCCAGAGGAATGCGCTCATGAGGACGTGGAAGAGACCGAATCTGAACCAGCTCTTCCGGCAAGTAGTGCAAAGCCACCCGCGCCGTTGCGTCTAAGAGACTGCGCCGCCGCTGGAGATGTTGCTCCGCTTCTCCCAAAAACACATCCAGCCAGCCATCTCGCTCTTGGCAGCGAATCCGCAAAGCAGAGAGAGAAGGTAGGGACTCTTGGCGATAGAGCCGGAAGCCCTGCTCAGGACTCCACCCCAGCCACCACTGGGGCGCCAATTGCCCCAACTGCCGACACCACACGCCCGCCTGAACCTGTTGCCATGTCATGCTCACCACTCCGCAACCTGCGAAGACCTAGCTGCAAATTTTTCCAACTACTTTAGCTAGGTACTCTACCAGACTCACTCGGTTTGATGCAAGTCTTTATCAAAGAGGAACCGATGTGCCATGGGGATATATTGCAACTTAATCTCAATAGTGCTATACTGTCACCCGGTTGAGTGGTGGAGTCATATCCATCAGTCTTCCTCTCTTGTCTTGGACGCAGCAGGGATCCCGCGCCGGCGGAACTGGCCATCCTGCGCTTGGCAGGGATCCCTTTTTCTCCACAAAGTTAATGAGACTAAATATCAATTAATGGGAGAGGGGGAGGTTTTCCGCCAACATCGTGTTGAAGTAGGAGGTAGCAGTCGAGGGTGATCGCGCTTGCGTCGGCGGGCCAGCAAGCGAAAGCGGCGTGAAGCGCTGGGGAAGTATCTTGAGCTATTTGGAGTGGCTACCAATCCTCTAGAAAGTAAGGAGATAAACGGATGTTTTCGGAACAAGCTAGCTGTTCCGTCTTTGTTTTGTTCTCTAAAAAATGATGTTGGAAGAAGATTAAAATCTGGAGAAAGGAATTGAACCAGATGCGAGTTATCGATTAGAATCTAGATGGCGTTAACGCTAACCGCGACGAAGAGATCGGAGAGGGGAAATCTAACATCCTCTCTCCTTTTTCTGTGGAATTCCTTCCAACTCTATCTCCCGTCTCCCAAGAAGTAGGGATCCCTTAAGCCAAACTAAAGGGTTGCGCCTCGGTCTTGCAGCCATTGGGCAGCTAGCCTGTGCTGACGTTTCTGGGCATAGGCGAGGGGAGTGTGTCCATCGTGATTGCGGGGGTTTAATTCGGCCCCATTTTCCAACGGCAGCTCTAGGATCTGGATATGCCCTTCCCAGGCAGCCCAGTGCATGGGTGTCGCCCCGAAGCGGTTGCGCGCGTTGACATCGGCCCCGTACAAAATGAGAAAGCGAGCGATGCCCAAGTGTCCTTGTGTGGCCGCCTCGTGCAGAGGAGTTCGCCCCGTCTCATCAACGGCATCCACCGGTGCCCCCTTGGAGAGCAAGCGGGCGAGAACGCTTTTCCTACCCGTAGCTGTAGCCCAGTGGAGAACGCCACAGGTTTTTGCCCCTTTTTGGATCAGCAGACCAATAACTTCTGCCTGATCGGTTAGGGCAGCCCGATGGAGAGGAGTGTATCCATAGCGATCTAGCAGATCGATATCGCTGCCTGCCTTGAGAAGCCGCTCCACCACTTCCACCTGGCCGCTGGCAGCAGCCAAATGGAGCGGCGTAGCCCCTGTGGAATCCATCGAGTCGACGGAAGCGCCATAAGCCAAAAGCAAGTCCAACAGCTCCAGATTGCCGATGAGTACTGCTTTGTGAAGCGGGGTGAACCCCTGCGAATCGGGAGCATTCACATCTCCCCCTTGCTGCAAGTAAGCCAGCAATCCTTGCGGGTCTTCATTGGCAAGGGCGCGGTGCAGTGCTTCGCTCATAGTCACTCAGAAATAGGACTTAGAGACAGCTAAAAGTACTTTGAGAACAGTTAGGAGTAGAGTTAGGCAAAGTCTGGAATTTACAACTTGGGCAAAGTCTAGCACTGGATCCCTGCCTCTGAGGTAGCTGTGCGAAGAGATGCCTCTTAGCGCTCAGTCAGAATGGTCAATGCAGCACCATGCCTCAACATGAGAATGATTCTCTACTAGATTGGATCTAAATTGCATGAGCGCCGAGGGGATCCCTTGGTTCAGCCCAGGTTGGCATGGCATGATCGGCGTAGCTCCGAGCCAGAGCTGACTCTTCGCCCAGGTTCAGCAGCCCCTCACCCTCTCTTCTGCTGCCGCTCATGGACTACTATGCAATCCTGAACCTCTCTCCCCAAGCGAACAGCGAAGATATCAAGCGAGCCTTTCGCCGGTTGGCGCGGCAGTTTCACCCCGATGTGGCAGGAGAGGGATCCCGAGAACGATTTGAGCAGATCTACCAGGCCTACCAAGTGCTGAGCAACCCTGAAGAGCGGCGGCGCTACGACGCCCAACGACACTCTCCACCCAGTTCTGTGAGGGGGGAAAGGCGCGTGGTTGTACGCACCACTGGGTCAGGCTCCATCTCAGCAGAACCACCGGCTCGGGAATCCCTTGAGGCAGGGATTGCCCGCGTCAAGGCGGCTTGGCGCGAGCGTAAGTTGCCCACGGCAGTGGCTCTGGCGGAGGCGCTGCTGAAGCGGTTTCCCAACTCCAAGGAAGCCATCCACATCTTGGCTTTGGCCTATCAGCGCTTCGGCAATCATTTAATCTGCGAGGGTCGCTACCAGCAGGCAGAGGCTTACTTGAGAAAAGCTTTGGCCACAGAGCCACACAACCGCGAGTTGGCCTTTGAAATCTGGCGAGACTTGGCCCGTCTGGGCATCCGGGAGGGATCCGGCTAGCTGCCTGGCGTTGCCAGTCTCAACTGCTGGGCCGCCCACTGCCGCAGCTGTTGGCGGCTGACTTTGCCCTGGGCGTTGCGCGGGATCCCGGCACACCATAGCCATTGCTTAGGGTGCTTGAAGGGGCTCAGTTGTTGGCTCAGGTGTTGCTTTAGGTGCCTCTCCAGCTCTACGGGGAGGGCAGGGATCCCAGCCTTGGGCACGGCCACCGCCACCACCTGCTGGCCCCACTCGCCGTCGGGCAGACCGAGCACGCACACATCCTCCACCCAGCCGCTGGCCCGGATCTCCCCTTCTACCTCGGCCGCCATCACCTTTTCCCCGCCGGTCAGGATCAGGTCGTCGGCGCGGCCCAGCCAGTAGAGATAGCCGTCTGAGTCCAGATAGCCCCAATCTCCAGGGGTGAAGCCCCGCTGTTGCCACTTGCCCAGGCCATCAGCCTCCCTCGCCAAAGGGTAGTAGCCCAGCGCCAGGGATTCCGCCCACACGTGGATGTGGCCCGCCGTCTGGGCGGGCAAGGGATCCCCTGCTTCGCCGCGGATCTCCAGGGTGGCGTGGGGCAGGGGCCGCCCCAGGCTATCGCTCCCCTGCAAAAAGGCTTCCGGCAGGAGCGTACACACCTGGGAGGCGCTTTCGGTCATGCCATAGGTGAGGGCCAAGGGCAGGTGCAGTTGCCGGGCCTGTTGCCGCAAACTGGGCCAGGTGGGGCCGCCGCCAACCAGAATGGCTCGAAACTGGCGCAGGCTCTCCAAGACTCCCGGCTGGGCGTTGAGCAACAGCCGCTGCAACTGGGTGGGCACCAGCGACAGAAAGCTGCCCGGCAAAGGCGGATCCCAGGCCTCGGCCTGCTGCTGTCGTTTCCAATCCCAGACAATCCACTGGCCGCCGCTCAGCCAGGAACGAACAGCTTGCATCAGGCCGCTGACGTGGTACAGGGGCAGGACACAATAGCTATGGACGCAATCCACGCTGAAGTGCTGCTGGTGGGCTCTGGCAGAGGCGCTGAGGGTACGCCAGGAGTGCACTGCCCATTTCACCTGGCCGCCGGAGCCACCGGTAGGGATCCCGATTACTGGCCAATCGGCGCTGGGTAGGATCTGTTGCCAATGCTGCAGAGGGGGGTGGGAGGAGGCAGAACCCTCCTGCAACTGCCCTCGCCGCCAGCGCCAAGCGGATCCCAGGCTGGCCAGAGCCTGCCCCCACTCTCGTCCTCCCCAGTGGGGATTGGCCAAGAAGAGGGGGATCCCCAGGTGTTGGCAGGCCAAAACGGCAGCCCACACTTGCAGCGGATCCGAGTCTGCCACCAACAGGGGAACGGCCTTGTCTGCCAGAGGGCGCAGTTGCTCTTCCAGCCCAGCCAGACACTCCTTCAAAGCGGGAGAGCAGTTGTGGTTGGGAAACATCTTTCGGCAAGTTCGGGCGGGACAGTTGCAGGTTCAACGAAGCGATCAAAGCGATCAAAGAGCAAGCCATAGCCGTGGAGACTTGACCCTCCACCGAGGCAATTGGGGGCGTCCCCTGTACCTTCGTTGTTTTGACTTTTGGCAGGGATCCCCCCGGGCAAGGTGAGGAAGAGTTTGGGCTTGGCTTATCATGATCTAGGTTTGAAGTAGGAGGCCTAGGTTGTGATCGAGCCAATTTTGCTGGGGATCGTTTTGGGGATGGTGCTGGTTACCTTGGCAGGCCTGTTTGTGGCCGCCTACAGACAGTATCAGCGCGGCAATAAGATGGGTCTGTGAAAGCCAGGGAGGAAAAAGCTGGCACCAAACCGTCGGCAAGAGAGTGGCTCAGCAGGTGAGGTGGCATGGCGATGCAGTGGCTGCGCACGGTGGCGGCTTTGCGGGAGCAGGTAGCGAGCTGGCGGGGATCTACCATAGGCCTGGTGCCAACGATGGGATCCCTGCACGAAGGACATCTCAGCCTAATTCGCCGCTGCCGCCAAGAGTGTGACCACACGGTGGTCAGCATCTTTGTCAACCCCCTCCAATTTGGCCCCAACGAAGACTGGGATCGCTACCCCCGCGACGAGGAAGGGGATCGGGCTCTGTGTGAAGCCGCGGGCGTGGATGTGGTGTTTGCCCCCGACCCGCAGGAGATGGGGGCCGACCCGGCCACTGCCGGCGATCGCACCTGGGTCATGCCTCCTGAGTCCCTTTTGCAGACCCTCTGCGCCCCCCACCGACCGGGGCATTTTCGCGGCGTGGCCACCATTGTGCTGCAACTGCTAAACCTGGTGCAGCCGCAGCGGGCCTATTTTGGCCAAAAGGATGCCCAGCAACTGGCAATTATCCAGCGGCTGGTTCAAGATCTGCAAATTCCCACCACCATTGTCCCTTGCCCCACCGTGCGAGAAGCCGACGGCCTTGCCTACAGCTCCCGCAACCGCTACCTTTCGGCAGTGGAGCGGCAGGTGGCCGCCAGCCTGTACCGCGCCCTGCGCCGAGGTTACGACCACTGGCAAGCCGGGGATCCCTCCGCCGAAGGGATCCTGGCCGCCGCCCGTGCTGAGCTGGAGCGCACCCCCGAGCTGCGCGTGCAATATCTGGAATTGGTGGATCCGCAAACCCTCCAGCCCCTATCGGAGGTGAAAGATAAGGGGCTACTGGCCATCGCCGCCTATGTAGGGCAAACTCGCCTCATCGACAACCTGCTCCTTTCCCCGGAAGGGGTGGATCCCTTGCTCCAAGAACAGCAGAGTGCAGTGCCTCCTTCCCCGAAAAGGGGGCGTCGCCCGCTGATTGCCATCGACGGACCGGCAGGGGCCGGGAAGTCCAGCGTAGCGCGGGCAGTGGCCGCTCAACTGCAGCTCTTGTACCTGGATACGGGGGCGATGTACCGGGCCATCACCTGGCTGGCGCTGCAGCGGGGGATCCCGTTGGACGACGCCGAGCAACTGACCCAACTGGCTGCCCAAACCCAACTAACCCTACAAAGTGGCCCCTCGGCCGACGAACCCACCCGCATCTGGGCCGACGGTGAGGAAGTTACCCAGGCCATTCGTTCCCCAGAGGTGACCCGATGGGTTTCTCAGGTGGCGGCAGTGCCGGGGGTACGGCAGGAGCTGGTGAAGCGGCAACGCCTCATTGGACGGGATGGGGGGGCCGTCCTGGAGGGGCGAGATATCGGCACCCATGTTTTTCCTGATGCCGAGCTGAAAGTCTTTTTGACCGCCTCGGTGGGGGAGCGGGCCCAGCGCCGGCAACACCAACTGCAAGCCCAAGGACAAGTGGTGTCCCTCGAAGAGTTAAAAGCTCAGATCGAGCAGCGGGATCGCCGCGACAGCGAGCGGCTTATCTCTCCCTTGCGGCCTGCCCCCGATGCCATTCTGATCGACACGGATCACCTGAGCCAAGCTGAGGTGGAAGACAAAATTGTGAGGCTGTACCGGCAGCTTTTGGAGCGATCCGGGGCAGCCCATTTCGATATTATCTGAAGTTATCTGAACCCTGAAGATTTTCTCAAGCTTGCGAGATGGGGCCAATTCAATTCTGAGGTGTTGAGCCTTGGGGGGGCGATGCGCTTGGCCAGAACCGCTAAGGTAGGAATCCTGTTGACGAAGAGATACTGGCCTGCCCTGCTCCCCCTCGGCCCAAATCACTCGTATCCGGCTCTGGGTAGCCGCGAGCACTATGGGTAATGTCCTCCTCCTGGCTTTTCTGCTTCTCCTCTCAGGGGCCTGCTCCGGAGCGGAAACCGCCATCACGGCTATGGACAACCTGCGCTTGGAGTCCCTGATCGAAGAACAAGGGGATCCGCAAGGCCTCTATCGACTGGCTCAACAACAGCGCTCACGGATGATCACCACCCTGTTGTTGGTGAACAACTTTGTCAACATCGGCATTGCCGCCCTAGCCACCACCATCTCTATTGAGCTGCTGGGATCCCAGTTTGGAGCTTTGGCCGCCACCGTGCCCACCACGATCCTGGTGCTCCTGGTGGGGGAAGTGGCGCCCAAGTCTTTGGCGGTGAGCCATCCGCTGGCAGTGTTCCGCTGGGTGGTGCGGCCTGTCCATGTCCTCTCGGTGCTGCTGCGCCCTTTTACCGCTGCCTCTGAGTGGGTTGTCAGGAGACTGTTCAACCTGTTGGAGCTCTCGCCGCTGACAGCCACCGCTTCCCTCAAGGATTTGGAGCTGTTGATCGATGTGCTGGGGCAGCGAGGGCTACTGGATTGGCAAAAACGGCGCCTGTTTCGCGGGGCGCTGGCGTTGGATTTGCTCCAGGCTGGGGATGTGGCCAAGCCAAGGGTAAAAATGGAGACCATTTCCCACGACAAAACGCTGCAGGATGTGGTGAAGCTCTGCCTGGAGACGGGCTACTCCCGCATCCCCGTGCAGGGGGAATCCAAGGACGAGATCGTCGGCGTCATCCACCTCAAGCAGGCCCTGCGCTACCTGGAGCAAAAGGGCAATGCCGAGGTGACCAAGGCCATGTCCCCGCCTTTTTTTGTGCCCGAGACCAAGCGCGTCAGCCTGCTGCTCAAAGAGATGCTGCGCTCCCGCCAACACCTGGGGATCGTGGTGGATGAGTTTGGCGGCACCACCGGCCTCATTACGCTGGAGGACATTTTGGAAGAGCTGGTGGGGGATATCTACGACGAGAGCGACCTTTCCCCCCTGCTGCTGCAGCGGCAACGACGACAGCGCCTCTTCTCTTCTGGCTCCCCTTGAAGGAGGCCGCTAGCCGGCTTCTGCAGAGTCTTCGTTGGCTTCGGGGGGGAGCTCCACCAAACCCGGATCGGCAGGATAGCGGGCCACAAAAAAGATCCAGAAGCTGTGGATCCCCAGGCCTAGGCCCCACCCGCCCAACAGCGGCAGCAGCCACGGCCAATCCGCCCGATACAGCTGCTGGAAAAACACCAGCCCCGACGCGCTGCAGAGAAAAACAGCCAGATGCGCCGCGTAGGTGTAGCGGTCATCCAGCTTGCGAAACTCAGGATCCCGACGGGAGGGCTTCCGGGGCCAGCGAGGCGGCATGGCAGCAACCCCTCACAACTCAAAACCTTCTCCAGTGTAGAGGGATCCCTTGCCGCCGACATCACCAGGATCCCGGCCGCTACCGCCACCGGCGTTGCCACCACGTCCAGCAGGTTATCCACCCAGGGTACACAGTAGGCAGCAACCTCGAAAAAGGTAGCCACCGCAAAAACCGACAGCGCCTCTTCCGACCCAATCCACTGCAGATCGGGAGCCAACGGCAGATGCCCGGAGCGAGCTGCCAGGTTCATCACCAACAGCGGCACAAAAATGCGAAAGCCGCAGGCAGCGCTGAGGCCCAATCCCAAAAAATTGCCGGTAGGCTGTCCATTTCTGCTCCTCAAGATTGATGGGTGTGACGGGAGTCCTCCCGCCAGCGGCAACTGGGGGGATCCGTTTCGCCTGGCTGGGCGGCAAACTCCAGCGGCCCGTTTTCGGTGTAGAGGTGCAGGTCGAACCAGAAGGTGGATCCCTGTTCCAGCTTGCTTTCCAGGCAGATGCGGGTGTGGTGTTTCTCCAGGATGTTGCGCACGATGGCCAGGCCCAGGCCGGTGCCCTCCAGGGTGTGGACGCGGTTCTCCACCCGGAAAAAGCGGTCGAAGATCCGCTCCTGATCCTCCGGGGCAATGCCGATGCCCGTATCGGCCACCGCCACCCGCACCGCCTGCGGGGATCCATCCGCCTGCACGACCGGGTGGGCATGCACCGTCACCAGCCCTCCCGAGGGCGTGAACTTGAGGGCATTGCCCAAGAGATTGGTCATCACTTGCAGCAGCAGATCGTAGTTGCCCCACACCAGGGGCAGATCCGGATCGACGAACTTGCGCAACTGGATCCCTTTGTCGCGGGCTTGCAGGTGGTGGGTGCGCAGGGTTTGCTCGATCACCGCTGCAATATCGACAGCCTCGAAGTGGTACTGTTTCCCCGACTCCAGACGGGACAAATCCAACACATCGTTGACCAGGCGGGTGAGGCGATCGGTTTCGCGGTTGGCAATTTCCAGATAGTCCAGCCGCTCCTCTGGCAACATCTGCTCGCCGTACTCGTAGAGGGTCTCGATGAAGGACTTGATGCTAAAGAGTGGGGTGCGCAGCTCGTGGCTGATGTTGCTGATGAACTGGGCCTTGGCCTCGTTGAGCTCCACCTCGCGGGTGATGTCCTGCACCGTCATCACGAGCCCCTTGAGGTTTTGCCGCCGCGGATCCGACACCGGCGACAGCAGGATGCGGATGACGCGCTTGGTGGGGCCGCTGAGGTTGACGCGAATTTCCTCTGCCTCTTGATCCCCGCGGGCAATTTGCATCAGGGGGCGGGCCAACTGCTGCCGCAGATCCTCGGGCAACAGCTCCGGCAAGGGCTTGCCCAAAACAGGCTCGCCCTCCCAGCCGAACATGCGGGAAGCCGCCGGGTTGAGCAAGAGTACGCGAAACTCAGCGTCCAGCAAAATGGCGGCATCGACGATGGAGAAAACCAAAGTCTCCAGCTTGGCCTTGGCGGCGGCCAGTTCTTCGATGTTCTGCTCCTCGTAGCTCTGCAGCCGCTCCGCCATCTCGTTAAAGCTGTCGATGAGCTGGGCCAGCTCTCCCCCAAAGGGCAGGTCGATGCGCTGCTTGAAGTTGCCCTTGGTGATCTCCTGGACGCCCTTGACCAGTGCTTTGATGGGGTAAGTAATGGTGAGGGCGTTGACCACGGCTCCCAGGATGGCCAGAACCCACACCGCCAAGAACACTCCAATCGCGACCTCCCGCGCCAGTTGCGTCGAGCGCACGAGGGCGGGGTTGGGGTTGATGCCAAGGCCGAGGGTGCCCAAAAAGCGGCCCTGATGATAGATGCCGACAAAAATGTCCGTCACCCGCCCGGCAGGGGTGAGGTGGGTGCGCACCAGCGGCTGACCCTCGGCAGGCGGGCGGTTGTCCGGCAGTTGGATGCGACGGGTAAGGCTGAGGGAGGTTTTCACCTCCTGGTTGGAAAACGGGATCCCGTAGTAGATGTTCCCCTCCGGGTCGGCATAGAGCAAATAGCGAATGCTGCTGGTGCTCTCAAAATATTGCCGCGACAGCTGGGCCACTTCGCCAATGCGATCTTCTGCGATCAGGGGGGCGACATTGGCCGCCAACAGCAGCCCCAGATCCCGGCCAAAGCGGGCTTCGTTAAAGCGCGCATCCTGCTGCACGGTGCTGACGGCCCAGAAGGTGAAGCTGCTCACCACCAGCGAGACCACCAGCGTGGCCACAAAGAGCAACTGGGTCTCCAGGCGCAGCTTTTGTTTCCAGCGAGACCACCAGCGCCGCAGGGATCCCCAAAAGAACCCCCCCCTTGACGGCTCCCCAGTCTCCCCCGGCAAGGGCTGGGGAGGAGAAGCAGCAGCCGCCTCAGGGGATTGGACTTCGGCAAGGGGCTCGGCAGTGCTGACAGGAGACATGGACAACCCTGAAGAACACTGTCGCCACCATTCTGGCATGGCTGCCGACAGGGTTAAGAGGGTTCGATTTTCTGCAAAGATTGTTACAAGCAGGGATCCCGAAAGGGCAAGGGGAGATGCCTCTACAGAGGTTGCAGGCCCAGCTTCTCGAGCAAAGCCGCATCGGCAGCCTGGCCCGGATTGGGCGTGGTCAGCAACCTTTCCCCGGTGAAGATGGAGTTGGCCCCCGCCAAGAAGCACAACGCCTGCTCGCTCTCGGACAGGTTTTTTCGCCCTGCCGAGAGCCGGATCTGGGCGGTGGGCAGCAGCAGGCGGGCCGTGGCGATGGTGCGCACCAGCAGCAGCGGATCGGGCGGGGGAAGCTGGCCTAGGGGCGTGCCGGCCACGGGAACCAAAGCGTTGATGGGCACTGAAGTGGGGGGCGGCGTCAGGTTGGCCAGAACGTGCAGCAGGCCGATGCGGTCTTCGTCGCTTTCCCCAAGGCCGACAATGCCGCCACAGCAGATCTGCAGGCCGGCTGCCGCCACATGGGCCAGTGT
The DNA here is from genome assembly GCF_054061455.1 of Thermostichus sp. OS-CIW-20. Lineage (NCBI taxonomy): Bacteria > Bacillati > Cyanobacteriota > Cyanophyceae > Thermostichales > Thermostichaceae > Thermostichus > Thermostichus sp. OS-CIW-20. The sequence goes on along the minus strand of NZ_JBSSEF010000029.1, from coordinate 11,677 downwards.
CTCCAGGCGATCCCGATAGGTGCGCGTCGTGATGATGCGGGGGTAGAACGCCGGCGAGGTGTCCAGATTGTGGTTGTAGGCCGTCAGACCCGCCGCCGCCAATTGCTGCGCCTGGGCAGCCGACACCATCCCCAGGGTGACACAGGCTTCCATCCCCAGCTTGCGCACCAGGCGCACCATCTCCAACACCCGCTCAAACGCCTCCCCTGCCGGGGCCGACCGCCAGGCAGCGCCCATACACAGCCGGGTGGCGCCGGCCCTTTGGGCGGCCATGGCCTGCTGACGCAGCGACTCCAGCGAGATCAAGGGGTAGGTCTCGATCCCTGTCGAGTAGCGGGCGCTTTGGGGGCAATAGGCGCAGTCTTCCGGGCAGCGGCCCGACTTGATGTTGACCAGGGCGCAGAGTTGAACCCGGCCAGGCGGATGGTGCTGCCGATGCACCGTTTGCGCCTCGTACACCAACTGCAGCAGCGGCCGATAGTAGATCTCGCGAACGTACTCTAGAGCAATGGCCATGCCGGCAATGTCCAAAACAAAAGGTTGAAGGGATCCCTAAAAGCTTGCCAGCGCTCTTAGGTTTGGCTATGATACGAAGTCTGTGCCTTGGGAAGGCGAACCCGCCTTGCTTAGAAACCCAACCATGATAACCGCAGAAGCAGTGGCCAAAGGTCCTATCAGCCAATTTCTTAAGCATCACTTTCGCCACTTCAACGCCGCCGCCCTGGTGGATGCCGCCAAGGGCTACGCTGCTCACCTGGAGAAAGGCGGCAAGATGATGGTGACCCTGGCCGGCGCCATGAGCACGGCAGAGCTGGGCCTTTCTCTGGCCGAGATGATTCGGCAGAACAAGGTGCACGCCATCTCCTGCACCGGCGCCAACCTGGAGGAAGACATCTTTAACCTCATCGCCCACGACTTCTACGAGCGGGTGCCCCACTACCGCGATCTCAGCCCGCAGCAGGAGCAGGAGCTGCTGGAGCGGCACCTGAACCGGGTAACCGATACCTGCATTCCCGAAGAAGAGGCGATGCGGCGCCTGGAAAAAGCTCTGCTGGAAGAGTGGACGGCTGCCGATCAGGCGGGGGAGCGCTACTTCCCGCACGAGTTCATCTACCGCATCCTGCGCAGCGGCCGGCTGGAGCCCTACTACCAGATCAATCCGCGGGATTCTTGGGTCTATGCGGCCATGGAGGCCGACTTGCCCCTCTACGTACCGGGCTGGGAGGACTCCACCACCGGCAACATGTACGCTGCCCACTGCATCAGCGGCGAGATCCGCCATGTCCATACCGTCCGCACGGGCATCGAGTACATGATCCACCTGGCGGACTGGTACACGCGCACCTCGGCAGAGTGCTCCATCGGCTTCTTCCAAATTGGCGGCGGCATTGCCGGGGATTTTCCCATCTGCGTAGTGCCCATGCTGCACCAAGACCTGGGCCGCAAGGGGATCCCTCTGTGGGGCTATTTCTGCCAGATCAGCGACTCCACCACCAGCTACGGCTCCTACTCGGGGGCGGTGCCCAACGAGAAGATCACCTGGGGCAAGTTAGGGGTCGACACGCTCAAGTTCGTCATCGAGTCGGATGCCACCATCGTGGCGCCTTTGATCTTCGCCTGGGTGCTGGGGTGGTAGGGCTGGCTCAGGGATTGTCCTTATGGTTGGGGCGGGGCCATTGGGAAAGCAGAATCGCCGCTTCCCAGCGGCGCATGTCCTGGGCAATTTGCAAAGGGGTGAGGCCGTAGCCGTCCGGCTCGTCGATCTCAGAGCCATGTTCCAGCAGCAGCCGCACCACTTCAGGGTTGCCCGACCAAGCGGCAAAATGCAGGGCCAAGCCGCCTGCCCCGAAGCAGGCGTTGACGTCAGCCCCTCCCTCCAGCAAGGCTTGGGTGACCTCAGCGTTGCCCAGGCGGGCAGCCTGGTGCAGGGGGCTGGCCCCGCCGCGATCCAACCGGTTGGGATCCGCCCCGGCAGCCAGCAAAAGGCGGGTGTTGAGGCCGCTTTCTACGAAGAACAGAGCCGTCTTGCCCCGCTCCTCAACGGCGTTGGCGTCTTTCCCCAGCCAGAGGGCCAACTGCAGCCGCAGCGGGTTGGCAGTGGCCAGAGCCTGGGGATCTGCCGGCAAGCTGTACCCATAGAGCCCCAGACCGCCTAGCAGCAGGGATCCCAACCCGACACCTACAGCCCACCGCCTGCGCCTCATGGCCCTACTCCTCAAAGAACAGGATGGCGATCCCTTGGCTGGGCAGGGCCTGGGCCGAGAGCAGCAAGGGGTTGCTGAGGGCAGGTTGCGCGGCAGCGGCGGGAAAGAGGCGCAAAAACGCTTCTAGAGGCTGCAGCTCGCACTGGGACTCCTCGGCGGCGGCGGTGCGGTACATAGTCGGGATGACCAACTTGGGCTGCAGCGCTTCGATGGCCGCCTTGGCCGCGGCGGGATCGTAGTTTTTCGGCCCACCCCCCACCGGCACCAGCAACAGGTCAGGGCGAGCCAGCAGGATGGACTGTTCCCGGCCAATGGGCTGCAGTGCCCCTCCCAAATGGACAATGTCGATCCCGGCCATGCGCCAGCGCCAGCCCACGTTGAGGCCAAAGCGGGGGCCCCGCGGCATGCGCACCCCCTGCACGCGGATCCCGTCGATGAAGTAGTCCCCCGGCTGAAACAGCACCCTGGGGTTGCCCGGCACCACGTCCAAAGCCCCTTCGTCCAGGAGACGGCTGCTGAGCAGCACCAGATCGGCAGCAACGCTGGGAGCAGGGTAGCCGGCTGTACAGCCCGCCGGGCGGAAGGGGTTGACCAGAAAACGCTTGCCCTCCCCCTCGAACAAAACGCAACTGTGGTGCAGCCAGGTCAGTTGCAGGCTCTGGGGGGTGAACTCCAGGGATCCCCCTGTTTGAGCACCCGCCCGCTGACCCCCTACGGCAAGGGATCCCAGCAGGCCGGCGCTGGCTTGCAAAAGTTGGCGACGCTTCATGGGCACGGGATCCCTGACGCGACGACGGCAGCCGCCGGCTGGGGCGATCCCGAACCATGGTGCCGAGCCAGGCGCAGAAAGTTGCCTAGCAGGCGCTTGCCCTCTGTGGTCAAAATGCTTTCTGGGTGGAACTGCACCCCCTGCACGTGAGGGTAGCGGCGGTGGCGGATCCCCATGATGATCCCACTGTCCGTTTGAGCCGTCACCTCCAGCTCTTCAGGACAGGTGGAGGGCTCGATGGCCAAGCTGTGGTAGCGGGTGGCCGCAAAAGGCCGGCTTAGCCCCTCAAATACCCCCACCCCTTGGTGGTAGATCAGCGAAGTTTTGCCGTGCATCAACTCAGGGGCGCGCACGATCTGGCCACCGTAGACCTGGCCGATGCACTGGTGCCCCAGACAGACACCCAAAATGGGCAACTCTGGCCCCAGCTCCCGAATTAGCTCCAGCGAGATGCCGGCATCCTCTGGTCGTCCCGGCCCCGGCGAGATGACTACAGCCTCCGGCTGCATCTGGCGCAGCTCGGCCACTGAGATCTCGTCATTGCGAAAAACCTGCATCGGTGCCCCCAGTTCCCCCAGGTATTGCACCAGGTTATAGGTAAAGCTGTCGTAGTTGTCGATTACAACCAGCACGATGGCACCCGGCGACGGCACCTCATTTTAGCATTGCCCAGGCTTGGGTCTCCCCCAGCGGCAAGACTCGCAGCCCCGAGCCAACACCCGGATCAAGCTTGTATCCTGGGAGATATAGCACACAAGCGGCAGCGAGGTGGCTAGCTTTTAGGTTGTTTTCTGATGACTTTTCGGATCCCATGAACCCGCTTCTCTCCCCGGCAACCGACTTGCTGGACGAGTTGCGCAGGCTTTTCCCTTTTGAGCTGGATGAGTTTCAAATCCGAGCGATTCAAGCTCTAGCAGCTGGGGAATCGGTGGTAGTCTGTGCACCTACGGGATCCGGCAAGACGCTGATCGGAGAATATGCTATTTATCGGGCCTTGTCCCAAGGCAAGCGGGTTTTTTATACAACTCCTCTGAAGGCTCTTTCCAACCAGAAGTTTCGCGATTTCGGCCAGCAATTTGGCCCAGAGCGGGTTGGCCTGCTCACCGGCGACATCTCCATCAACCGGGAGGCGCCCATCTTGGTGATGACCACCGAGATCTTCCGCAACATGCTCTACGGCACGCCGCTTTCTCTGGCTGTCCAACAGGGGGCTTACGCCAGCGAGATGGATGCGTGGGAGCAGGCGGAGGCCCTGAGCCGGGATCCCTTGCAAGACGTGCAGGCGGTGATCCTGGACGAATGCCACTACATGAACGACCAGCAGCGAGGCACCGTCTGGGAAGAGGCGATCATCTACTGCCCTGCCCACATCCAGCTTGTTGCCCTCTCGGCCACGCTGGCCAACAGCGACCAGCTCACCGACTGGATGAACCAGGTGCATGGCCCCACGCGACTGATCGACTCCAGCCATCGCCCGGTGCCGCTGCAATTTCACTTTGCCAATCGCAAAGGGCTGTTCCCCCTGCTGGAACAAACGGAGTCGGGCCAGTGGGTTTGCAATCGCCGCCTAAAAAGCAAACTCCCCAAGTCCGGCCAGTCCTCCTATGGGGGGGTGCCGGATATGGTGCAGGTGGTGGAAAACCTGCGCCAGCGGGACATGTTGCCGGCCATCTATTTCATCTTCAGCCGCAAAGGCTGCGACCTGGCGGTGGCCAGCGTGGGGAACTTGGACTTGATCGCCAGCGAGGCAGAACGGCAGCAGTTGGCCGAGCAGATCGACCGCTTTTGCCGGGAAACGCCGGAAGCCGTGCGTCGGGATCAACTGGATGCCCTCTACCGGGGGATTGCCGCCCACCATGCCGGCCTGTTGCCCGCCTGGAAGGGCCTGGTCGAGCACCTGTTTCAGCAGGGGTTGGTGAAGCTGGTCTTCGCCACCGAGACCTTGGCCGCCGGGATCAACATGCCCGCCCGCACGACGGTGATTTCCTCCCTCTCCAAGCGCACCGACAACGGCCATCGCCTCCTGACTGCCTCTGAGTTTATGCAAATGTCGGGCCGGGCCGGACGACGGGGCAAAGATGTGATCGGGCACGTGGTGACCTTGCAATCTCCCTTTGAGGGGGCGCAAGAGGCGGCGCGGCTGGCCACGGCAGGAGCGGATCCCCTGGTGAGCCAGTTTACCCCCACCTATGGCATGGTGCTGAACTTGCTGCAAAAGCACTCTCTGGAGGCGGCGCGGGATCTCATTAACCGCAGCTTTGGCCAGTATTTGCTCTCGCTGCAAAAGCTGCCCGAACAACAGGAGCTCCAGCACACCCGCGCCGAGCTGGAAGAGATCGACCGCCTCTTGGAGGGTATTTCCGACGAAGATATCGCCCGCTACGAGAAAGTGCAGGCGCAACGGCGGGAAGAGCGGCGCATCTTGCGCTACCTGCTCAAACAGCGAGAAGCCGAGCCGGATCCCACCCTGCGCCTATTGGCCTTTCCCCACATCCAAGCCCAAGAGGAAAAGATCCGCGCCCTGGAAGCCCGCATCCGCGCAAACCCTGCCCACAGGGTTGGGAAAAAGCTGCTGGGTTTACAGGAAAAGCGCCAGCGCCTGCGCAAGCGTCTGCAGCACCTGGAGCGGCAAAGCGACTCGGTACAGGAGTTGCGCTGGCAGCAATTTATGGCCTTGGTGGGGGTGTTGCAGGAGTTCGACTGTTTGCGGGAGTATCAACCTACCGCCAGCGGAGAGGTGGTAGCCGCTCTGCGGGGAGATAACGAGCTCTGGCTGGCGCTGGCTTTGCTATCTGGCGAATGTCTAGGCTGTGCTCCCCATCACTTCGCTGGGGTGATCGCTGCCCTGGTGGCCGAGCCTCCCCGTTCGGGTACCTACAGCCGGCTGCGTACTTCCGGGCTAGTCGAGGATGTGCTGCATGGCTTACGAGGCTTGCGGCGGCAACTGTTCCGCAGCCAGCGGCAACACCAGGTGTTTCACGTGCCGATTGGGTTTGAGCCTGGCTTGGCCGGGATCGTGGAACACTGGGCGCAAGGGATCCCTTGGGAACAGCTAGAGGCCAGCACCAACCTGGATGCTGGGGATATTGTGCGCCTGATTCGCCGCACGCTGGATTTGCTCTCCCAGATTCCCTACATACCCCATCTGCCAGCCGAGTTGCGGGAAAACGCTCGCGAAGCCCAAAAACTGCTGGATCGCTTCCCGGTAAGCGAGCTGATCTGAGCGTAGATTGTAAGGAATCTGCCAGGATTCGGTTGCCCCTGGGAATCCTCTGTTTGGGGAACTGGAAGTGGACAAGACAGGTTGTTTTGTCCGTCCAGCCAACTGCGTAGGGCCCACAGTCTGCTGGCGCAAACGCGATGCTGCTCCGGCGGGAAATGCCGCCGGGCCGAAAATTGCTTCGTTGCCAGAAAGATCGCTTAGAGAAGGATGACGATCTCGATGCAGCGCTGAACGGTGCTCGGCTGTGCTCAGTACCCGGTGTTCCTAGGTCTTTCGGAGCGGATTATGCTCCCGCCTGCCTAAGGTGCGGGCGGCTGTCTATGGGGGGGTCACCACCGAGCGCTTCACCGCAGCCATGGCTTGCTTCCGCGCTGCGCTTTTTCGCTCGAGAGCGGGTGGTGGGGGGCCGAGGCTTTTGTTATCCTGTCGCTTAACGGATGCAAGCACGAGTCCCTAGATTGCTGTGTCAGGGAGATTTGGCTCCATTGGCAGGCTCGGAGAGAGGATGGGATCTGATGTTTACTTGGCTCTGGACGAAACACTTTTCTCGCCTAAACCAGAGGCTGCAAAGCTTGGAGGTGGCCCGCGAGGAAAACCTTCTGTCTCCTGATCTGAGCGCCCAAACTCTGCAGGTGGCCCCTGACTTTTGGGAGCGGCAGCACCAGGCTTTCGTCTACCTGGATAAGCAGATGCGAAAGCTCAGCCGTCGCAGCAAGATTTGGGGCGGGATGGCACTGCTGGCTGTTTTGGCCGATGCTGCTTTGGTGGTTGCCGGCTTGGCGATGCTCCAGTCTTGGCAACAGATGCGGGCCGACCAAAACCTTGCTCGCATTGTCCAACAGGCTGCGGCTGCTGACCCTGTACAGCAAGCCTTTGACAACCTGGTGGCCCAATTGCCGCATATGAACGAGGCAGAGCGGTATCATGCCCTAGAGGCGTTGCAGGCCCTTTCGGCCATCGCCATGGCGGGCCGGGGCTCCTACGGCTACTCTCCTGGCATCTCTGTGTACGGCTCTGTTCCTACAGCTGCGACAACCCCTCTTGAGGCCCAACTGCAAACCATCTATCAGTTGGGTCAAATGCGTGCAGTTGAGGCGGTGCCGGCTTTGCTGACCAAGCTTTCTGACGGCGAACCGGCGGTGCGGGAGGCGGCAGCCCGCGCCCTCGGCCAAATCGGGGATCCGCGCGCCCTGGATCCCTTGCACGCTCTCCTGGCCCACGAGACCAATGAGTTGGTTCAGGACGCAGCCATTGCTGCGATTGCGCAAATGCTGCGCTGAAGAGCAGGTCAAGGACGCGTCGATTCGCTAAAAGTTCGTAGTGGGTGCCGAGGCCAGGGGATGAGAAGCGACAAGTTCGGCAGAGGGGCCAAGCTCGCAGGGATCCTGTGTTGGGTGTGGGGATCCGCCTTGCCGGTTTGGGCGCAGGATCCTTTTCGCAGCGGGGCCAATGCCCGCCCCATCAAGCCAGAGGTGGCTAGTGCCTTTGAGGAGTTTTTCTGCGCAGGCCGCTACACCCAGAGCCGAGAGAAGCTGGAAATAGCCAAGAAAGCTTCCCCCGACGAGCCAATGGTCTATGCCCTGTTGGCGGCGCTGGCCTACCAGGAGGGGGATCTGGATGCTTTTGCCCAGTTGGCCACCCAAACCCGACAAGTGGCTGCCGAGCTGAAAAAGACGGATCCCTTGCGCGGCAACCTGTATGAGGGCGTGGGCTATGGGCTGGAGGCGGCCAACACTGTGGTGCGGGAGGGGGTGGTGATCGGGCTGCCCAAGGCATTGCCCACCCTCAATCAATTGTTTGCGTCCATCCGGGCCGCCCAGGCCGTGGACAGCAGCGACCCAGAGCTGAATCTCCTCAACGGCTATATGGATTTGCTGCTGACCTATCGGGAGAAAGCGTTGAATCAATTTCGCCTGGCAGCGCCTGACTATTTGTCCTACCGCGGCCAAGCCCTGGCCTATCGGGATATGAAACGCTTTGACGAGGCGCTGGAGGCGGTGGAGCGGGCCATTGCTGCTTCCTGCAACAACCCTGAGCTCTACTACCTCAAGGCGCAAATTTTGGTTGCCAAGGGCCAAGACCGGGAGGCAGTTCCCCTTTTCGACCAAGCCCTGCAGGCTGCTGCCCAGTTGCCTGAAGCTTTGGTGGAGCAGATCCAGATGGAACGGGATCGTGCCGCCCAGCGCAGCGGGTTAACCGGCCAGTTGCCTACACCGACTCCCTCCCCCTAACACTAATGGGCCTGCGTATCAGCGGCAAACGAGCGCTGCAGACCCCTGCCGGCCTGGGCACTCGACCCACCCCTGGGCGGGTGAGGCAGGCCCTGTTCAACATCTTGCGGGGGCAGGTGGAGGGCTGTCGCTGGCTGGATCTCTGCTGTGGAGCCGGCACGGTAGGGGCAGAAGCCTTGTGCCATGGGGCGGCCTTTGTGGCCGGGATCGAGATCGCCGCCCCTGCCTGTTGCATCATCCGAGCCAACTGGGCCAAGGTGGCGCAGCCGGGGCAATCTTTCCAGGTCATCCAGGGAGATGCCCGCAAGCTGCTCAGCCGAGGCTTGGGTTTGGATCCCTTTGATTACGTCTATTTTGATCCCCCCCACGACGCCGGTCTGTACGCCTCGCTCCTGCCGCGGATCCCGCCCTTGCTCAAGCCAGGTGGAACCTTGATTGTCGAGCATCGCAGCGGCCACGAGCTGCCCGACCAGGTGGGATCCCTGCTGCGCTTTGACCAGCGGGCCTACGGGCAAACAGCGCTGGCTTTCTACCGGCATCTGGGAGAGGAGCGCTAGGGGAAGGGGGTGCTGACGAAGCCGATCTCCAGAAGCTGCTGGTAGGCCTGGGTGCCTAGCTCCCGGGTTGGGGTTTGGCTCTTGATGACCTGAATCAGCCAGGCTACGGCCTCCTCGGGGCGCCCGGCAGCCCGATAGACCACGGCCAGATCGTAGGCAGCCTCATCTCGGGCCTGGGCGGCAACGCGGGCCAGCTCCCGCTGCTCTTCGGAGATGCGGTTTTGGATCCCGGCAAAAGCCCGGGAGAGATCTTGGTGGTAGTTGGAGCGCTGGTTGTAGGCGTTGAACACCTGTTGCAGCAGCTCGATGGCCCGGTCGTAGTTTTGCGCTTGGATGGCGGCATCGGCTTCGGCGGCCAGTTGTTCAGCCCGCAACACGCTGAGGGCATTGTTGGGCTGTTCTAGGACCCGAAACTGCTGCGGGTTGGGAATGAGCTGCTGGCCAGGGGGCAGCTCTTGAGCCGTGGCCCAGAGAGTCGAGCCGACGCCCAGGACAAGGCCAAGCAACAAGCCGAAAGCCAACCGCGCCCAAGAACGGCGCAGAAAGTTGAGCCCTTGGACAGTGGCGTCTTGGCGCCGACCTTGGCCAATAACAGCGGGACGTCGTCCGAACATTGGCAGGCAGTCCTCAAAACCTCGTTAACCCGTTCTACTTTATCTCACTCTGGGTGCCTCCGCCGCAGCTCAGGGATCCCCTCAGCCAGAAGTTGCTGGGAGGCTGGCTGTTTGGACGGAGTAGAGCTAAGTGGGGGCGGGCTGATTCTCAGAGGAGGTCTTTTCCGGCCTCAGCGGCAAGTTCATAATCAGCTCGTACAGGCGCAGGTATTCCAGCGCCGAGCGCTGCCAACTGAAGTCGGTGGCCATGCCCCGCTTTTGCAGCGCCTGCCAAGTGTCTTTGTGCTGAAAGGCCTCCCAAGCCCGCGCCAAGCAGGTGTAGAAGTCCAGGGCTTCGTAGCGATCAAAGCAGTAGCCCGTACCGATCCCCTTGCTGGGAATGTGATGGCTGACCGTATCCACCAGCCCTCCCGTGCGGCGGGCAATGGGCACACAGCCGTAGCGCATGGCGATCATCTGGCTGATGCCACAGGGCTCAAAGCGGCTGGGCATCAAAAAGACGTCTGCTCCTCCATAGATCAACTGAGCCAGTTGCGGCTGGTAACCCTGTTGATAGGCCATTCTGCCCGGGTGCCGCTCGGCCATCTCCCGGATCCGCCCCTCGTAGTAGGCTTCCCCGCTGCCCAGCAAGACAAATTGTGAATCGCTATAGGCCAAAAAGCGATCCAGGGTTTGGATAAGCAGATCGATCCCCTTTTGTTCCACCAAACGCGCTACCATGCCCATCAAGAACACGTCGGGGTTAACGGTCAAACCCAAGCGAGACTGGAGCGCCGCCTTGTTCACCGCCCGGCCGCTGAGGTCGTCGATGCTGAAGTTGGCCTCGAGAGCGGGATCGGTGCGGGGATCGAACTTCTCGGTGTCGATGCCGTTCAGGATCCCCCGCAGGCGCTCCCCTTTCCAGGCCAGCAGATCCTGGAGGCCCTCTCCATGGAGGCTGGTGCGGATCTCCAGGGCGTAGGTGGGCGAAACCGTATTCACTTGGTCGGCGTAGAGGATCCCGGCAGCCATGGTGTTGTGGGCGGAAAAATACCAGGGCAGCCAGGTCATGCGTTCCAGTTGCCAACGCCAAGGCCCCTGATAGGCCAGGTTGTGGATGGTAAAGACGGTGCCGATATCGGGAGCCTGGTGCATCCAGGCCGGGATCATGCCGGTGTGCCAGTCGTGGCAGTGGATGATGTTGGGTTTCCAAGGGTAGTAGGTCCAGGCAAATTCAGCCACGGCGTTGGCAAAAAAAGTAAAGCGCCAGAACTCGTCCTCGCCGTAGTAGATGCGGTGGGGAGCAAAACAATAGTGGCTGACCAAGTAGAGGGGCACATCGGTGCCGGGCAAAACGCTTTCGTAAATATCGGCCACCTGCCCCATGACCTGTTTAGACCAGATGGGATCCTTGGAGCGGGGGTATTGCCCCGGTTCCGGGCCGAACTTGTCCCAGAGAAACCCGTACAGGGGCATGATGATGCGCACATCCTGCCCCAGCTTGCGCAAAACGACGGGCAGGGATCCCACCACATCCGCCATACCCCCCACCTTGGCAATGGGGGCAGCCTCCGCCGCTGCAAACAAAATCCTGGCTTGCACCACAATGCCCTCCGTGTTGCGATGACCCTCGTCCTGCTGAGGCAAGCGGATCCCGGCAAAACCCTTCCCATCCTAAAACACAAGGGATCCCTGTGCCGGCCAAGCTGGGGCAGAGCCTCATCCTGAGAAGTGTTGCAATTTATTAATTTTTCGTAAGATAGAAGGGCGGTGCCGCTCAGAAATGCTGGGGGCGGTGCTGCACTGCATTTTTGGTTGGTTGTCTTTTTCTGGAGAAAATTGTCCTATGACCATCGCAGTAGGGCGCGCGCGCCAGGAGCGAGGATGGTTCGACATCGTCGACGACTGGCTCAAGCGCGACAGATTCGTGTTTATCGGCTGGTCGGGGCTGCTGCTGTTTCCTTGCGCCTATTTGGCCCTGGGCGGCTGGCTGACCGGCACCACGTTTGTAACCTCTTGGTACACCCACGGGTTGGCCAGCTCCTACCTGGAGGGGTGCAACTTTTTGACGGTGGCCGTGTCCACCCCCGCCGACAGCAT
>NZ_JBSSEF010000028.1:0-36383 GCF_054061455.1 Thermostichus sp. OS-CIW-20 | reverse complement strand
AGCTGGTGAACAACCTGAAAACAGTCTCCAGCCGGTTGATTCGCAAAGAGTTCGCCACAGAGGTGGCACGGTTCTACAGCAAGCCTGTATTTTGGGCAGGGACCTATTTTGTTGCCTCTTGTGGTGGGGTCACCGTTGAGCAGTTGAAGAAGTATGTCGAGCAGCAGGCAACGCCCAGATTGTGAGACTCAGGGGCATTGAACCCCTTCGTCTCACCGCCTATCCTCCATCCCGCCAAGCTGCGCTGTGGCGCGAGTACCCCAAAGGTTCTGATGGCGGGGATCCAACTGCAGCCACCAGGGGGATCCCCAAGCTTCCACCTCGTGCCACACCTCGGCTTGCAGGCGATAGTCCTGGCTGTGGTCAGGAGGGCTGCCCAGCCTAAAGAGGAGAATCAATCGGTGAGGGGTCTCACTCCCCCTGGCGCCAATCCGCGATAGCCCCAGCCGGGGTCTGGGCAAGGTATTCGGAGCGCCGCCATTTTCTGTCCAAAAGAACCGGGAGCTCAAAGAATCTAAGGGCGCCGCCTGCTTGCCTAGGCAGAGGCAGAAGCTGTGTCCAAGTGGGGAGAGACGCTGCCGCTGGAAAACTCCTAATATTATATTATATTGGACTGTAGCTGTTCATTAAAAAATGCTTAACTACTTGTTGCAAGCAGCAGATGGCGGGTTTTGAAGACTGGGCAATTGGGCCAGAGAGCGCCTGGTGTCTCCCCTTTTATGGCTGGGTAGGGACAGCGCTGGCTCTTCCTTGGGCCGCTGGCTGGATCAAGCGCAGTGGCCCACGTCCGGCAGCCTACCTCAATATCCTGCTGACCTTTGCGGCCCTTGCTCATAGCTTTTGGCTGTTGCGACAAGTTTGGGGTCGGGATCCCCAGCTCCTGAACTACCTCTGGTTTCGGGTGGCCGATTTGGACTTGTCCCTGGCTTTGGAGGTCTCGCCTCTGACGCTGGGGGCGGTGGTCTGGGTAAGCGGCTTGAGCTTGCTGGCCCAGATCTACGCCCTGGGGTACCTGGACAAGGATTGGGGGTTGGGCCGCTTTGCCGCCCTGATGGGCTTTTTTGAGGGGGGGATGACGGGGATCGCCCTCAGCGATTCGCTGTTTCTCAGCTACGCGCTGCTGGAGATGCTCACGCTTTCCACCTACTTATTGGTGGGCTTTTGGTACGCCCAGCCGCTGGTGGTCACGGCGGCGCGGGATGCTTTTCTCACCAAACGGGTGGGAGACCTGCTGCTGTTGATGGGGGTGGTGGCGGTTTCCAATTTCTCCGGCTCCTTGACCTTTTCCGGCCTGCGCGATTGGGCGGCTACGGCCAGCTTGGATCCAACTTGGGCGGCCTTGATGGGGTTGGCTTTGATTGCCGGGCCGCTGGGCAAGTGCGCCCAGTTCCCGCTGCACCTGTGGCTGGATGAGGCCATGGAGGCGCCCAACCCGGCTTCGATCCTGCGCAACTCGGCAGTGGTGGCCGCTGGAGCTTTTGTCCTCATCAAGCTGCAGCCAGTCTTGGCCCTCTCCCCTTTCACGGATGGGGTGCTGGTGGCCATCGGCACCATCACAGCCGTAGGGGGATCCCTGGTGGCCTTGGCGCAAATCGATCTCAAGCGCACCTTCTCCTATTCCACCAGCGCCTACCTGGGCCTGGTGTTTGGGGCGGTGGGGACGGGGCAGCCGGATTTGGCGCTGGAGCTGCTGCTGCTGCACGGCCTGGCCAAGGCGCTGCTGTTTATGGGGGTGGGATCCCTCATCTACACCACTTCTACCCAAGATCTGACGGAGCTGGGGGGCCTAGGGGGCCGCATGCCGGCTACGGTGGCCGCCTTTGCTGTGGGATCCCTGGGGATGGTGGCCCTGTTGCCCCTGGGGTGCTTTTGGATCCTAATCCGCCTGGCGCTGGTGTACAGCGCCCTGCAGCCGGCCCTGTTGGGGGTGTTGCTGCTGATGAATGGGCTGACGGCTTTGAACCTGGCGCGGGTGTTTGGCCTGGTCTTCTTGGGATCCCCGCAGCCCAAGACGCGCCGTGCCCCTGAGGTGGGCTGGCCGATGGCCCTGCCCATGGTCATTCTGACGGTGCAGAACCTGCTCATGCCCTGGCTGTTTTGGCGCTGGGGGCTTTATCCCGGTTGGATCCCAGAGCTGCAGCAGATGGCGGCTCTGCTGGCGGCCTCGGGTTTGCTGGGGGCCGGTGTTGGTGCTTGGCTGTACTGGGGGGGTCGGCGGCGGCTGCGCCTACCCTGGCCGGAGCTGCAGGATCTGTTGGCGCAGGATTTCTACACCGGGCAGCTCTACCAGGCTTTGGTGGTGCAGCCGGTCGGCGCCCTTTCCCGCGGACTGGAGTGGCTGGATCGCAACGGGGTGGATGGCCTGGTGAACGGAGTGAGCCTGGCTTTTTGGTTTAGCGGCGAAGCCCTCAAGTACACCCTGTCGGGGCGGATGCAGCTCTACGTGTTGCTCATTGTCATCGGGGTCGTGGTGGTTACCGCTTGGCTGCTGCGCTCGCCCCTGGTGGGATTAGCCTATTGAGACGGGAGCATGACTCTAGTCAATAATAAGCTCAACTATACTGAAAATAATGTATAATATGTTCAGTACGGATTACTACCAGTTGATCTTTCTGTTTACTTTCGAGTCTGCCAACATGGTAGCCAAAGCAAAGCAGAAAATTGGTAGTAAGACGACACGGAAACTGCGCTTTGGGTATTCTACTCAAAGCTTTGCGGGATACCGCCATTCTGTTTGGACTCCGTCCCGCTAACGCGAATGGAAACAAGCAGAATGCTATCGCTGCATAGTTGAACAGTGATGTTCAGCAGTGTTCAGCGTAAATGTATCAGGAACCATGCTCAGCCTTCTAATCGGGATCCCCCTATTGGGTGGCCTGCTGGTGGGGCTGATCCCCGAGCAAGCGGGGAAGGGCCTGCACCGAAGTTTGGCCTTGGGCTTCGGCCTGGCTTGGTTGGGGCTGAGCTTGGGGCTGCTGCTGCAGTTTGATCCCCAAGCGCAAGGGATCCAGATGGCCGAACAGATGGCCTGGATCCCGCAGTTGGGCCTGGTTTACGAGCTGGGGGTGGACGGGATCTCCCTGCCGCTAGTGGTGATGACCGGCTTGCTGGTATTGATTGCCCTCTGGGCCAGCGGCCCGGTGGAGCGGCCCCGCCTCTACTACAGCTTGGTGTTGCTGCTAGCAGCCGCCATTGTGGGGGCTTTTCTGGCCCAGAACTTGCTGCTGTTTTTCTTGTTCTACGAAGTCGAGCTAATTCCCCTTTATCTGCTGATTGCCATCTGGGGCGGGCCGCGGCGCACCTATGCCGCCACCAAGTTTTTGGTCTACACCGCCCTCTCGGGGGTGCTTCTGCTGATTGGCTTTTTCGGCCTCAGTTGGCTGAGCGACGCCCACAGTTTTACCTACACCGTTTTGCAGGCCCACCCCTTGCCCCTGCTGCCCCAGATTCTCATCCTCATTCCCATCCTGCTGGGGCTGGCCATCAAGATCCCCTTGGTGCCCTTCCACACCTGGCTGCCGGACGCCCACGTGGAGGCTTCCACCCCCATTTCTGTGCTCTTGGCGGGGCTCTTGCTCAAGTTGGGCACCTATGGCCTGGTGCGCTTTGGCCTGCAGCTTTTGCCCGATGCCTGGGAGCAAGCCGGGCCGTGGCTGGCCAGTTGGGCGGTGGCCAATGTGCTGTATGGATCCCTGAACGCCTTGGTGCAGCAAGACATGAAAAAGCTGGTGGCCTACAGCTCCATTGCCCACATGGGCTACATTCTCCTGGGCACGGCGGCGGCCACCCCCCTCTCCTTGGTGGGATCCGTCTTCCAGATGGTGAGCCATGGGCTGATTTCCTCGCTGCTGTTTTTGCTGGTGGGTGCTGTCTACGCCAACACCGGCACGCGGGATCTCAAGCGGCTGCGGGGATTGCTCAACCCGGAACGCGGCCTGCCACTTGTTGGCAGCTTGATGGTGTTGGGGGTGATGGCCAGCGGCGGCACGCCCGGCCTGGTGGGCTTTATTGCCGAGTTCACCCTCTTTCGGGGCAGCTTCCCCGTCTTCCCCCTGCAGACGTTGCTGTGCATGGTGGGGACGGGATTGACGGCGGCCTACTTTTTGCTGATGGTGAACCGCGTCTTTTTCGGGCGCCTCTCGGAAGTGGCCATTGCCATGCAACGACGCGCCACGGGAGAACGCCTGCCTGCTGTAGTTTTGGCCTCGCTGGTGGTGGTGCTTGGCCTCCAGCCTGCCTGGGCAACCCACTGGGTGGAGTCCACCGCCGCCCATTTGGCCAAGCCGGCGGCCCTCAATCTTGCCGAAGCAGGCGGGCCGACCACTGCTTTCGAGCCTGGGTTCTCTTCGTTGTGACGATTTAGTGATACGACTGAGTTTTTGTTGTTGTCTCAACCCCTCCTTCTCCCATGACGGCCACCCTTGTTCCCGCTCCTTCCTGTTTCTTTCTGGCTGGCTTAGATCCTCTAGAGCAACGGCGACTGGCTCCCATCGTCCAACGCCTAGAAGCAGGGGGAGCCCTTGTGCCGGATTCTTCCAGCAACCGGCTGGAGGTCATCGGCATCCTCCACAGCTACGGCCAGGTGCTGGATGCCTACTCCCAGAATTTGATCTTCATAGCCGACCACCAATTTTTGGAGCTCTTCCCAGTTTTTAAGTACTTCAACGGCGAAATCACCCTGGGCAAATGGCTGCGCTACCTCTGGCATGACCGCATCAACTACGAGTTTGCCGAATACTGCATGAAAGCCATGCTCTGGCATGGAGGGGGAGGCCTCGATCGCTATCTGGATACTCCCGAATTTGTCGAGCGGGCCAAGGTGGCCATCCAGGCCAAGTTCCGCTTCAACCCCCTTCTGCAGGGCCTCAACTTCCTCTGCCCCGACTTTGCGCTGGAACAGGTGCGCATGCTGGCCATGTACAGCGGCCTGGGCCAGTTCTGGCGGGTGATGAGCGATATCTTCCTGGCCTTGGCCAAGCGCCGCGAGAGCGAACCGCAGCTCACGCTTCCCGACGTAGTAGCCCACATTCAGCAGGGGTTGGTGGCAGCTGCCAACAAGCCCATCACCTACGCCCCCTGCATCTGGGGCCGCCGCTACGAGATCATCCCCCTGTCGGCGGGGCTGATCTTCCTGCCCGATACGGCCCTGCCCTACGTGGAAGCTGTGTTTTTCCGCTCCTTTCCCTTCATGGGCACCGTCTCCTACAATGCCCAGGCCCACCAGATCCCGGCCGAGCAGGCGGACTTCGCCTACGGCGCTTTGTATGCCGATCCGCTGCCGGTGGGGAGCGCCGGGATCCCCCCTACTCTCTTGATGCAGGATATGATGCGCCACCTGCCTGGCTATTTGCGGGAGCACTACCGCCGCCAGCCGCGCGGGGAAGATGACCTGCGGGTGAAAATCTGCCTCAGCTTCCAAAAGGCCATGTTCTGTGTTACCACCGCCGCCCTGCGGGCCCTTGCCCCCTTTCCTCTGGAAACCCAGGATCCCCAGCAGCAGTTGGCCAATCGCGAGTTTCTCGCCCCCTGGCTGCAGCGGCTGCTGGGATCCCGCCTGCTGAGGGTACAAGAAGAAGTTGACACTCCCACCCAGCGGATTCTTACGCAGCCCAAGATGGACTCGCGAAGGCGCTGTCAAGACGCCCCTAGACAGTCCTTTGAGGCATAACCTCAAAGTTCTGCTTACTTCGGACTTAAGTTCCTCCAGGTTAGTTATTGCCGCGCGGGTTTTGCACCGCAGTAGGTTGTTTTCCTGGAGAAGCTCTGTACTAACTATGAAGCAACTAAAGTGGCTCAAGGGCTTTTTCGCCCCGCACTCAAGTACGGGGCTACCAAGCTATTGTCGATGCCTAGCGAACCCGAGCGCTGTTGCCGTTGGCTGCAGCAAGTGGAAGCGGGATCCCATTTTCGGATACAATGTTTTGTCCGATTGAGGAGTAGGGTGGCGTAGCCAAGTGGTAAGGCAGAGGTCTGCAAAACCTCTATGCGCCAGTTCGAATCTGGCCGCCACCTCTCAAACCTGACATCCCCAGCGGGACCCGCATGAAAGACAAGTTGATGTTGATGATCCCCGGCCCCACTCCCGTTCCCGAGAGTGCGCTGCTGGCCATGGCGCGGGGGCCCATCGAGCACCGCAGCCAAGAGTTCAGCGCCATTCTGGAAGAGGTGACGGAGGGGTTGCGCTGGCTGCACCAGACCACCTCCGATGTGTTTGTCTTTGCCTGCAGCGGCACCGGGGCCATGGAAGCCGGGATCCTCAACACCCTCAGCCCCGGGGAGCGGGTCTTGGTGGGAGTCAACGGCAAGTTTGGCGAGCGCTGGGCCGAGATGTCGGAGCAGTTTGGCCTGCAGTGCGAGCGGATAGAGACCCCCTGGGGCGTGCCCTATCCTGTCGAAGTCTTCCAAGAAAAGCTGGCCGCCGACCGGGAGAAGACCATCAAGGCGGTCATCCTCACCCACTCGGAAACCTCCAGCGGCGTAGCCAACGATGTGCAGGCCATCGCGGCTGCTGCCCGCGAGCACGGAGAAGCCCTGGTGATTGTGGATGCGGTCACCAGTTTGGGGGCCATGCCGGTGCCTATGGACGAGTGGGGCCTAGACGTGGTGGCCTCCGGATCCCAGAAAGGCTACATGATCCCGCCCGGGCTGGGGTTTGTGGCGGTGAGCCCGCGGGCCATGGCTGCTGCCGAGCGCTCTCGCTTTCCCAAGTACTACTGGAGCTTTAAACTGGCCCAAAAAGCCCTGCGCCAGGGCACCACTCCCTTTACGCCCGCGGTGAACCTGTTTTATGCCCTGCAGGTAACCCTGCGCCTGATGCGGGCCGAAGGGTTGGAAGCCATCTGCCGCCGCCACGCCCGTTTGGCCCAGGCCACCCGCGCCGGCGTCAAGGCCCTGGGGCTGAAGCTTTTGGTCAACCCGGAGTCGGCAGCCAGCCCCTCGGTAACTGCTGTGCTGGCGCCTGAAGGGATCAACGCCGATACCCTCCGCAGCACCCTGAAGAAACGCTTCGACATCGCCCTTGCTGCCGGTCAAGACCACCTCAAGGGCAAGATCTTCCGCATCGGCCATCTGGGCTTTG
This sequence comes from Thermostichus sp. OS-CIW-20, assembly GCF_054061455.1. Classification (NCBI taxonomy): domain Bacteria; kingdom Bacillati; phylum Cyanobacteriota; class Cyanophyceae; order Thermostichales; family Thermostichaceae; genus Thermostichus; species Thermostichus sp. OS-CIW-20. Next base: position 29,305 of record NZ_JBSSEF010000028.1, on the reverse strand, counting down.
TGAGCGACCGCGACATTCTCACCACGCTGGCTGCCCTGGAGTCGACCCTGCACACGCTGGGTTATGGCGACTTCCCTCCTGGAGCGGCCATCAAGGCGGCCGAGGAGATCTTGGCAAGCCCCTAGGGATCCCTTGCCCATTCTGTAGTTCTTGACACCTGGCGCCCCTCCCTTGCCCTGGCTAGAATGGGTGAGCGTTCTTAACAAAAGATAAAATTCCAGAGTCGACTGCTCTGGAGAGCTATCTGTTCCCAACCCAAGGGTTGACATGCTGGTTAGTTTGCAACGGGATCCCTGTCAAACTGCCTCGGCGGCGGAGCTGCGGCGGGTGCTGCAGGGGATCGGCCCTCTCTCCTGCCCGCTGCAGTACAACTTTCACCTGCACACCTGCTGCTCCGATGGGCGCATGGATCCGGCAGACTTGGCGGAGCAGGCGCGCCGGCACGGCCTCAAGGGCCTGGCCATCACCGATCACCACACCCTGAAGGGCTACGAGCAAGCGCAAGCCTATCTGGATCGCCCCGAGGACCCCCTGCTATGGACGGGGATCGAGATTACAGCCAACCTGCTGGGCTGCGAGGTGCATATTCTTGGCTACGGCTTCGATCCGGCGGATCCTGTTTTGGATCCCTACATCCAGGGGGAGCAAGTTCCCGGCCTGCCCGCCGCTGAGGCCATTGGGGCCATTCAAGCAGCAGGCGGCCTGGCGGTGTTGGCCCATCCCTTTCGCTACTGGCTGCCTGCGGAAGAGCTGGTGCCGGCAGCCGTGGAGTTGGGCCTGGATGGCCTTGAGGTCTACTACGCCTACAAAAACCCCGACATTTGGGCTCCCAGCCCAGAGGAGGCGGCGATTGGGGAAAAGCTGGCAGAGACCTACGGACTTTTGAAAACCTGCGGCACCGACTCCCACGGCCCCAGCATCCTCAGGCGTATCTAGCCGACTTGTCCAGCCCATCTAGGGGCGGGGATAGAGCAACTGGCCCAGGCGGCGCAACTGCTCGGCCGTGCCCATACACAGCAGCAGATCCCCCGGTTGCAACAGGGTGTCACCGCTGGGGCCGCCAATCAGCTGGCCATCGGCTCGCCGAATTGCCACCACCAACGCGCCGGATCGCGCCCTTAGATTGGCTTTCCCCAGGGTCTGGCCAACATAGGGGCATTCTTGCGCCGCCAGCTCGTACTCTTCCAAGTAAAAAGTGCGATCTCGACCCGACAGGATCCCATCCACAAAGTCCACCACGCGGGGGCGCAGGGCAGCCGCTGCCATCCGTTTTCCACCGGTGATGAAGGGAGAGATGGCGTGGGCAACGCCCGCTCGCTGCAGCTTTTGCAAAGCCTCTTCCGTGTTGGCGCGGGCAATGGTGCGGATACGAGGGTTGAGGGTGCGGGCCGACAGCACCACATAGAGGTTTTCGGCATCGCTGGAGAGGGCGGCAATCAACCCCTCGGCCTGCTGCACCCGCGCCGCCAGCAAGGTGGCATCGAGAGTGCTGTCTCCCTGGAGAGCGACATATCCCAGCTCTTGGGCCACCTGAATTGCCTCGGCCGATTGATCGATCACCAAAAAGGGCACCCCCTCTGCCTGAAACTCCTGGGCCACCTGTCGCCCAATGCGCCCAAAACCGCAGACGATGTAGTGGTTGTTCAGCGCTTCCATCTGTTTCTTCCACTTCCGCTGCCGGATCCCTTCCTGAAAATGCCCCTGGATGAGGGCCTCTGTAAAGCGGTTCACCATGAACCCGATGCTCAAGACCCCCATCAGGATCAAGGCCACCGTGAACAAGCGCCCCCGATCCCCCAGCGGCTGCACCTCCATGAAGCCCACAGTAGTTAGGGTGATAACGCTCATGTAAAAAGCTTCCACCCAAGGCCATTGCTCCACCCCGTGGTACCAAAGGGTGCCGATCAGGACAACGCCCAGCAGCGCCCCTACTCCCAAACTCAGATCCCGCTGGATACCGGGATCCCTTTTGGCAGGAGGAAACGGGGGACGAGCAGAAGCCATACGGCCCAGCCAGATCGAGCGGGGAAAAAGCGAGAACTACAATGGGTAGGAGAAAGTCAGTTGTTGAGCAGCAGCGAGTGGAGTGCAGATGCCCGAGTACATCAAGGTGGAATATCGGATCGACAAAAAAGGACAGGTGACCGAGACCGTATTGAACGGATCTGGCTCCAGTTGTACTCTAGCCACGGCAGAGCTAGAAGCAGCCCTTGGAACGGTGCAAGAACGAAAGCTGTTGCCGGAGTTTCATCAGCCAGCAGAAGCCGAGATAGAATCACAAGTTTCTTTACAGCAAACCCGCTGACTCCATCCCCTTCCCCCCAGTTTTCCCGTATCTACCTGCCTACTTTCGCTTCTTGCCCCCCTTGCCGGCAGCGCCGCTGGCTCGTGCCGCCCCAACTGCCGATTGAAACAGCCAAACCGCCAAGGGAGCAGCGACGATCAAGATAATGCTGGTGGGGCCGACGCCAAAATCCGGCTCACCGGAAGCCAACTCGAAAATCGAACCCACAGCGGCAATGGCACTGATGCAGGAAACGGCCAGGAGCAGGTAGCCTTTAACACTGGTGGTCATGGGGAACCTGTCTAACGTCTATTCGCGAAAAAGCCCTCCCACTCTCGAGAGGGCTACTTTCTATGCTACGGGCAGGGATCCCATGCCAGCAAGCCAGAGCCGGAATCTCCCTCTTAAAAAGCAACCAGAGAAGTGGAATTGGAGCGCCAGCCTAGCCCTTGACGATGATCTTGCCGACCATGCCAGCCCCCCGGTGGGGAGTGCAGTAGTAGGTGTACTCACCCAGAGGGACATCGACAAAGGCCGATTCCACCACTTGGTTGGGAGCAGTGAGCAGGGCCTTGTGGGACAGCTTGGCTGCCAGGGCCGCATCGCCACCAGGTACCTTGTCAAAGACAACGTTGTGAGGATAGACCTTGTTGTTGACCCACCGAACAGTATCTCCCTGATTGATGGTGAGGGTGGGGGGATCATAAATGAGCTGGGCCTTGTCAGAGCCCATCTTGACCGTGTAGGTTTCAGCAGCAGCAGGGTTGGACAGGAAAGCTACCGCAGCCACCCCGACTACGAGAGCGAGGAGGATGCGCTGCAGACGCTTCGCTAGGTTAAAAATGAACAACATGGATTCCTCTCAAAACGTAACGGCCGTCGCCCCCGCCTCTGCGGCTGGGCCCCCCCTTTCCAAGTTGTGAAGGAAAGGCACCCAGTCCAGCAGGGACGTTCAACTCCTATCTTAGGATCTTAAGGCGGAACAGGAACACCCATTCCCTTGCTAGAGCGAGGGGCTGTTCCAGACGGCAAGGCCACAGGGAGGGATCGGGCGACGAGATTGCCTCGAGCCTCTACCTTTCTCGTTGCCTCTCACCGCAAGGCGGCGATCCTTCGCCCGTGGGATCTCGGAGAGAAAACCGGCCATCTCTGAAAAACTGGGAGTGCCTTGCCGGCCAAAATCCGTAGGGTCGCCGATGCGGGAGAGGGACAAGCCGCTCTAGTCTTTAAGCAAAGAACGATGCGGTATTTCTTTTGCTGTTCTCCAATTACTTTCCAAGTCGCGTATAAGATATCAACCCGCTGAACAAAATTGAGAGCTTGCTTAAGATGAACAGCCGGTATTCGTCCATCGCCAGCCCGAGCAAGGCCTCTACCAGGATTTTAGAATCGGCGGAGCAAAAGCAAAACATTCAAATCTTGGCTCGCTGCATCGGCACAGCCTTGAATTTAGGCAGTCCGCTCAGGGTTGCCATACATTACACCTCGCAGGCAGAGGGGTAACGCTTGCTCCCCAACGCCTGCCAGGTAATTTCGCTCGCACTTCTGGAGATGATCTCAGAAGCTTCTTGAGCCTAAAGGGTTTCGCAGAGGAAGGGATCCCAAAAGTTTTTGGGCCCTCTCCGTAAGACGGGCATCCGGAGTGCCGCCTGTAATTATTTAGGGATCCCGAGGCTAGTGCTGAACAATTCCCTGAACCATAGCGTCGCTCAGGTAAGCCAATGCCTTCAAATCGGCCTCGTCAAAACACCGATCGCACAACAGGCGGTAGATTAGGCTCTCGTGTTCTGAGGTAAAGTGGCGAGTTTGCAAGACTTCTTCAACGATGGATCGAATGGTCATAGTTTGCCCCTCCTGGGATCGGGCTTAACACTGCTTGCCCATACTGATTGTGAAGAGTCAAGCCATAGCTCAAAAAGGGAGCCAACACGGATTTTCCAGCAAAAAAACTGTACATTGGCCAGTCATTGGGATCCCCAAACTTACTAAAGAGCCGTGACTGAGGATGTGCTCGCTGCCCTTGGCCAGACTACTTGCCTAGGGTCGAAGGTCCTCCCCTGGCAGAGCCTCCGAGAGTTGAACATGTGGCCGAGAAAGCCGTCCTGCAGCCAGGGAGCATGTTATCCTGAGTTGGCTTAACATGATTTCATAGCCGGGCTCAGCCGTCACCTTTCTAGCTGCGGCTGGCTGACCCGACGTCTAGGGATCCGGCTCAACTTTCTTCGCATTGCAGGCAAGACACCAATGGTGGGCATCTTCAGGCGCTTTTTCGGCTCTCGTGGTCAGGCAGATTCCAAACCTTCATCAGGGACGGCTGCTCAGCCGGCCAAAAAGAAAGACAACACCTTCTTTCTCGACCCAGATGAGGCCAAAACCCTTGGCAACATCGAATACATGCGCACTCCTAGGATCGTGAAGCACACCTTCCAGGATTTCGGCTCTACGGAGAAGGTGGAGGTGGTGGAGCAGGTTTCTTCCCTAAGCAAAGTTAAGTTGGCCGTAGAACAGGCCAAAGCCCCTGAGCAAAGCTCTTCCACCTCAAACAGCAGCAGTGGAGCAGGCTCACGCCGCCAGGGGGGATCTGACATGGACATGTTTCGCAACATGGCCCGCAGCCTGAAGCGCAAGTAGGCTGGACCCGGCTTATTGGCGGCACAGGATACAACGGCTATCGAAGGAGGGGCAATGGCGATTAAGCGAGGCACTTTGGTGCGGGCCATCCGCGAGAAACTGCAAGGCAGCCTGGAAGCCCAGGCCAGCGACCCTTTGATTCCCAACTACGTCTTCGAAACTCCTGGAGAAGTGGTGGATATCAAGGACGACTACCTCCAGATTAAGTTTGGGGCTGTTCCCACCCCTCCAATTTGGCTGCGGGCGGATCAGGTCGAGGAGATCGCGAGTTGAATAGGAGCATGGAATGCTCCCCTTTGGCTTGAGGGAGGGCTAATGGTACCTCTGGCTTCTCCCACGCGCGACCAACTTCTGCAACGCAGGCGACTTTTGCGTCAGCAACGGCGCAAGCGCTTTTGGCAGGGATCCTGGCGCTTGGCCAGCTCGATGGGCGTTCTGACGCTGCTGGTGTTGGGCCTGCAGCAGCCCTACTGGCAAATTCGCCGGCCGGAGCAAATTCAGGTAAAGGGCAGCTACTGGGTCGACCCCGACTGGATCCGGGAGCAACTGCCTCTGACCTATCCAATGAACCTCTGGCAGGTGCAGCCGGCTGTGTTGGAAAGAGCCTTGCTGGCATCCCCGGCCCGCCCTTCTCCCATCGAAAGCGTCCAGGTACAGCGGCGGCTGCTGCCGGTGGGGGTGATCGTCCAGGTGCGGGAACGGCAACTGGTCGCGCGCGCCCGTCGGGGCGACCAGACAGGCTGGGTGGATCGGCAAGGCCATTGGCTGCCCCCCGATCCCTTTCGACGCCACAGCGGATCCTCCCTTTCCTGGCCTGAGCTGGAGTTGCTGGGCTGGGAGAACCACGCGCCCGAGCAATGGGCCTTGTTGCTCGAAGCCCTGCAACAGGCTGAGATCCAGATCGAGACCGTAGATTGGCAGTCGGGAGAGGGAATCACGCTCCACACTGAGCTGGGCAACGTCTATCTGGGGCCGATTTCTGACCGCCTGCCTCTGCAAATTCAAACCCTCAACCAAATGCGGGATCTGCGCCGCCACTGCGAGTGTACACCCGACGAAATTCTCCAGATCGACCTGACCAGCCCCAGCGTACCCACCCTGCAGCTCACCCCTGCCGCCACCCAGAAGCGCTGGAAGCATTGGGAGCAGCGCTAGCCCTGGGATGAGCTTGCTGCCATGAACACAGCGCCGGCGGTGGAGGTCAAACAGTTGTGGGTCGCCTATCCCGGTTGTCCGCCGGTGCTGCAAGGGCTGGATCTACGGGTTGAGGCCGGGCAGCGCCTAGGAATCATTGGCCCCAATGGCGCCGGCAAAACCACCCTGTTCCTGGCCCTCGCTGGCCTGTTGCCCCCCTGTTCCGGCCAGATCACTTTGTTTGGGCAGCCGCTCCAGCCTGGCCAGTTTCGCCCTGAGGTGGGGCTGGTGTTTCAGGATCCCGACGATCAACTGTTTGCCGCCTCGGTGGCCGAGGATGTAGCCTTTGGGCCGCGCAACCTGGGACGTTCTGAGACAGAGGTCGCGGCTGTGGTCCAAGCAACCCTGGCGATGACCGGCACCCTGAATTTGGCCAACTGTCCCCCCCATCATCTCTCCGGCGGTGAAAAACGCATGGTCGCGATCGCCGGGATCCTGGCAATGCAGCCGCAGTTGGTACTCTACGATGAGCCGACTGCCAACCTGGATCTGCGCGCCCGTCGCCGGCTAATCGCCTTTTTGTTGCAAGCAACGCACACCTTTCTGCTCGCTTCCCACGATCTGGAACTGATCCTGGAAGTGTGCGATCGGGTGATCCTCTTAGATCAAGGCCGGATTTGCGCCCAGGGATCCCCGGCCCATCTGATGAGCCAACCCGACCTCATGGAAGCCCATGACTTGGAAGTGCCCCCCTCGCTGCGCCGATAACGGCAAAAGCTGAAAAGATGTCAAGAATTATTTTTGAGTTGATAACAATTTTGTCTCTCTTAATAAAAAGCTATCGTGCTAATTAAAAATATTGATTTTCGTCCAGGATTGAATGGGGATATCATTTTGTTGAGTCGGGGGATCCCTTCTCTGGGGCGTCCTCGTCGATTTTGTATGATCGATTTTGTGCAAGAAAGATGGGGACTTGGCCTGGAGTTGGCAGCTTTGCCCGCCTGAGCGACAGTTGTGGTTAACCCGGATGGCTCCCACAACCTTTTCTGGCCTCCGTCTGATTGAGTCTGAGGTCGGGGGTTGGGCACGGCCTTCTCTCCAGGGGGAGGTCTGTGGTGGCTGGAGTAGGTGTTGCCGAGAAGAGCTGTCCACTGAGGGTTGGGCAGAGGATCTCTTGGATGAGTTCGAGGGAAATTGCAGGATCGAACCCAATAGGCGAGATCAATTTGGAGATCGATTGGCCTTATTGCTGGGTTCGGCAACGTTCAGGAACTGAGTGTTCAAAAGTGGAGAGTTGATATGCCTATTGCAGTCGGAATGATCGAAACCCGCGGGTTCCCGGCAGTAGTGGAAGCTGCCGACGCCATGGTAAAGGCCGCGCGCGTCACCCTAGTGGGTTACGAAAAAATTGGCAGCGGGCGCGTCACCGTGATCGTACGGGGCGATGTCTCCGAGGTGCAGGCCTCGGTGGCCGCTGGCTTGGAGTCTGCCAAACGGGTGAGTGGGGGCGAGATCCTCTCCCACCACATCATCGCCCGTCCCCACGAAAACCTGGAGTTTGTGCTGCCCATCCGCTACACGGAGGCAGTGGAGCAGTTTCGTACCTAACTGAGTAGTTGCACTTAGCCTGGAACTGACCCGATCCAGAAAATCTGGACAGGTTCCAACCCCCTCCACAATTTCAGCGTAAGGAGTCCCTATGGCTATTGCAGTCGGAATGATCGAAACCCTGGGCTTCCCGGCAGTGGTGGAAGCTGCCGACGCCATGGTAAAGGCCGCGCGCGTCACCCTGGTGGGTTATGAAAAAATCAGCAGCGGGCGCGTCACCGTGATCGTACGGGGCGATGTCTCCGAGGTGCAGGCCTCGGTGGCCGCCGGGATCGAGTCGGTGAAGCGGGTCAATGGCGGCCAGTTGCTCTCCTGGCACATCATCGCCCGTCCCCACGAAAACCTAGAGTACGTGTTGCCCATTCGCTACACCGAGGATGTGGCTCAGTTCCGCGAAGGGGTCAACGCCATCCGTCCCTTCACCCGTCCCTAGATGCGTATCGCGATTGTGCGGGGCACTGTTACCAGCACCCAGAAGGATCCCAGCCTGACAGGCGTGAAGTTTCTGGTGGTGCAGTATGTCGATCTCGAGGGCCGACCGCAGCCCGACTACGCTGTAGCTGCCGATCCGGTGGGGGCCGGCGCCGAGGAGTGGGTGCTGGTCAGCCAGGGCAGCGCAGCTCGCCAGCCGCAGGGAAACGAAACCCGTCCGCTGGATGCAGTGGTGATGGCGATCATCGATACCGTCAGCATCGGCGGTCGCTCCCTCTACAACAAGCGCGACCAACGCTAGCTGGGATCCCTCCTTCCTCTCTCTGACGTGTTCTAGAGGCTCACGGTTATGCCTGCTCACACCTATGCTGCGCCGCCAACGCCCTGGTCTCGCCGCCTGGCGGAGCCGACCATCCATCCCTCTGCCTACGTGCATTCCTTTTCCAATCTCATCGGGGATGTGCGCGTGGGCGCCCAGGTGCTGATTGCCCCAGGAACTTCCATCCGTGCGGATGAGGGCTCTCCCTTCTACATTGGCGACGGCTCCAACGTCCAGGATGGGGTGGTAATCCACGGCCTGGAGCAAGGGCGGGTCATTGGGGAAGATGGCCAACCCTACTCCGTGTGGATTGGCAAGAACACCTCCATTGCCCACATGGCCTTGATCCACGGGCCAGCCTATGTGGGCAACAACTGCTTTATCGGCTTCCGCTCCACGGTGTTCAACGCGCGGGTGGGGGATGGCTGCATCGTCATGTTGCACTGCTTGATCCAGGATGTGGAGATCCCGCCGGGCAAGTATGTGCCCTCCGGCTCCATCATCACCACGCAAGCTGAGGCGGATCGGCTGCCCGATGTGCAGGATAGCGATGCCAAGTTTGCCCAACATGTGATCGGCATCAACCAGGCTCTGCTGGAAGGCTATCACTGCAGCGAAAACCTGGTCTGTATTGCTCCCATTCGCAACGAACTTCTGCGGTCGCGCACCTCTAACCCAACGGCTACGGAGACGGCATCCATGACTCATTCCTCCTCTCGCGCCGACGGCCGGAACGGCGGCGGATCCCTTCTCAAGCCGGAGGTGGTGGAGCAAGTTCGCGCCCTGTTGGCCCAAGGCTATCGGGTAGGGCTGGAATATGCCGATGCCCGCCGCTTCCGTACCTCTTCCTGGCAGAGCGAAAGCCCGATCACCAGCACCCGCGAGGCCGAGGTCATGCAATCGCTGGGGGCTATTTTGGCGGAGCACCGCGGCGAATACGTGCGCCTGTTGGGGATCGACCCCAAGGCGAAACGACGGGTGTTGGAGCAGATCATCCAAACCCCGGAGGGGCCGGCGACCGTTTCTGGATCCCCCAGCCACGTCTCGGTTACGGCCCCAGGTTCCGGCGCAGCCAATCCGCGCCCTGACGCCAGCTTGGAGGAGGAGATCCGGGCGCTATTGGCGCAGGGGTATCGCGTCGGCCTGGAGGTGGCCGATGTCCGCCGCTACCGCACCTCTTCCTGGCAGACTTTGGGCAATTGGAGCGGCTCGGCCCAAGAGATCCTGGCGGCTGTGCAGGCGGCCTTGGCCGAACATACGGGAGAGTATGTGCGCCTGCTGGGAATCGATCCCAAGGCCAAACGGCGGGTGCTGGAGAAGGTGATTCAAACGCCCCAGATGAGCAGCAGCGGCGGGACAGCCTCGCCCGCAGAGGGGGGCAAGCTGGGAGGGAGCGCTGCTGGCCTCGACCTGGAGTTACAGGAAGAGGTACATCGGCTGCTGGCCCAGGGCTATCGCATCGGCTACGAATATGCTGACGAGCGCCGCTTCAAAACCTCCTCTTGGCAGACCGGGCCGACCATTCGCGCCAGCCGCGGGCCGGAGGTGTTGGCCGAGCTGACGGCTGCTTTGGCGGAGCACCAAGGCCACTACGTGCGCCTGTTGGGGATCGATCCCAAGGGGAAAAAGCGGGTTTACGAGCGCGTCATTCAAACCCCCGGCGGCAAGTCGCCTGCCCCTGCAGCCCAGGGATCCCCGGCGGCTACTCCTGTTTCCACCGTTCCTGCCAGCACCCGACTCAGCAGCGAGGTGGTGGCACAGGTGCAGCAATTGCTCAGCCAGGGCTACCGCATCGGCACCGAACATGCGGACAAGCGGCGTTTTCGCACCTCCTCTTGGCAGAGCTGCAGCCCTATCGAGGCCACCCAGCTGCCCCAGGTGGTGGCGGCTCTGGAAGCCTGCCTGGAGGAGCATCGCGGCGAGTATGTGCGCCTGCTGGGCATCGACCCCAAAGCCAAACGACGGGTGCTGGAGCAGATCATCCAAACCCCTTGAGGGATCCGCCTGTTCTCTGATCACTGTCGGTTCAAGGTTGGTTTTGATCCGACCTCCTAGCGATGAGGAGCACCTTGGCTTTGCCTCTGCCCACCTCTACAACGCTGCGCTCCTGGCCCAGCCAGAACGGCGAAACTCGCTACTATGTCAGTGGCGAGGTGCAGGTGGAGGCAGGGGCAGGCATTGCAGCGGGAGTGCTGTTGCGGGCCAACCCCGGCTGTCGCATCGAGATCGGGCGAGGCGTCTGTATTGGCATGGGATCCATCCTGCACGCCTGCGGGGGATCCCTCGTCGTGGAGGCGGGGGCCACCTTGGGAATGGGGGTGCTGGTGATCGGGCAGGGCACCATCGGCAAAAACGCCTGTATCGGCTCGGAAACCACGCTGCTCAACTGTTCAGTGCTCAGCCAGGCGGTGATCCCTCCCCGCTCGCTGGTCGGGGATCCCACCTATCCCAGCAGGCAAGAGGCGGAGGTGGGCATGGCTAGCGAGGCAGAGCCCGTGTCGGCGGCGGCCCCGCAAGAGCCGATAGAACCCCCTGAGGAAACCTTGCCTGAGCCGACCCCTCCCTCTCCCCCCGACTCGCCGCTGGCCCAGGTGGAAAAGCAAACCCGTCGTTGGCAGGAGGCGGCTGAGCAAACCCAAGAGAACTCGAGATCCCCTAAGACCCGCAAGCTAAATGGGATCCCGGGCTATTCGGAGCTGGATCGGCTGCTGGGCAAGATCTATCCTTACCGGCAGATCCTATCCTCTGGGGGTGGCCAGTCTTGAGGGCTACACTGGCATAAAGAAGTAGGGTGCTATGTCCACCTCTTTGGGCCTTATTCAGACACGCAGCTTTCCGGTCATTGTGCGCATTGCCGACGCCATGACCAAGTCGGCGGGGGTGACGCTGATCGGCTTTGAGAAGATCTCAGGAGGCTACTGCACGGCAATCGTACGGGGAGGGATTGCCGATGTGCGCATTGCCATCGAGGAGGGGATCGAGGTGGCCCGCCAGTTTGAGCAAGAGGAGATCTCCAGTTTGGTCATTCCACGGCCTTTGCCTAACTTGGAGGCGGTGCTGCCCGTCAGCAGCAAGCTGTCTCAACTGGCACAAAACCGCGGCTACAGCCGCCTCAGCAACTTGGCCGTGGGCCTGCTGGAAACCCGCGGCTTTCCGGCTATGGTAGGGGCCGCCGACACAATGCTGAAAACGGCGGATGTGCAACTGGCCGCCTACGAGACCATTGGCGACGGCCTGTGTACGGCCATCATTCGGGGCACGGTGGCCAACGTGGCCATCGCCATCGATGCCGGCATGTACGAGGCAGAGCGCATCGGCGAGCTGAACGCGGTGGCTGTGATCCCGCGCCCTCTCGACGAACTGGAGCAGGCTCTGCCGGTGGCCAGTTGTTTCGTTGCCCAACCGGTTACCTTGCCGGTGGCTATTCCCCAAGCCCAGGGACAAGAGGTGCGGCGCAGCGATACCGTTGTGGAGCGGATCCCAGTTTATCTGGAGCCGCCGGAAACCCCTTAGGTTTACCTTGCAAGACGGGAAGGCTCGCGCTGTACTCTGCCCCCTCCCGCCGTCTACAGGGGGAGAAGATCTGAGATCACCTCCAGAAAGCCGAGCGGGGCAGAGAGGAAAAATGTTAGGCTACTGGAAGACCTGGGTCCGTGCAGCTCCGACGCCCAAACCGTGTCAGGATCGGAAGATAGCAGCACTACGGGATGCTCTGAGCAGGCGCGTCAACCCGGGTCGCCCTCTTCCAAGTTTTACCTCTGCCCTGGCAGCGCACACCTGTATGGCCGAGACAGACAACCCCCTCGCCAACTTTGCTCAGAAGGCTTTCTACTTCGGCATGGGTTTGGCCGCGGTGGTGGCAGACAATGCTGCAAAGGTGGCCGGGAGAGCCAACAGCCGTCTGCTGGAGCTGCGCAAGCAGGTCCAGGCTTTGGTGGATGAATTGGTGGAGCGGGGGGCGATGACCGCCGAAGAGGCGCGGGCCTACATGGACGCCATCGCTGCCAACGCCAACCGTAGGGGGGGGGAAAGGTCTGCTGGCGCCCCTCGCAAGATCAACATTGACGACATGGGCGACGCTGAAGACAAGACTGGCACTGCCCTTGAACTTTCGGAAGCTGCCCGTTTGCGCCAACAGATTGCTGAGCTACAGGCAGAGTTGGATCGCATCAAGAAGGAAGCGAGGAAGTCCTAGGTTTGGCCCGGGAAAAGTTGGGATCTCTATCTCTTTAATCCTCGTTCACGGGGAACTGGAAGACTCTCCGCAGCGCCCTCAGCCCGATTGCGAACGGCTGCTGCCGAAGTTCCTTGGCCGCAGCGGCGAGTCTAAACAGGCTCGTCCAATTTTTGTTGGAGCGGTTGGCTTGGATCCCTGACTTCTCTCTGAAAATTGGCAGCTCGGGGCGCTTAAGCTTGAGAATCTACCCCAAGCCACCTCAAAATGCCGAACCGCTGACGCGTCCTGGAGGACTCGAACCCCCGACATCCGGTTTTGGAGACCGACGTTCTACCAACTGAACTAAGGACGCAGGAGTAGTAAAGGGTCAGCCCCTTACCTAGTTTACCTAGTGTAGCAGGTATGCCCAAAGCCTTAGAGGGTTTCTTCTTTAGAATCCGTTTTGGCTTTGATGCGAGTGGCCTTGCCCACTCGGTTTCGCAGATAGAACAGCTTGGCCCGCCGCACCTTGCCACGCCGCAACACCTGGATTGAGTCGATGCGCGGCGAGTGAACTAGGAAGACCCGCTCCACTCCAATTCCCTGGAAAATCTTGCGCACCGTGATGGTGCGGTTGCATCCAGAGTGACGCATAGCAATGACCGTGCCTTCAAAGGCCTGCACCCGCTCTTTGCCGCCCTCTTGAATGCGCACCCCCACCCGTACCTGATCGCCAACATGGATCTCTGGCAGATCCGACTTCATGTGGGCCGCTTCGATGGAGCGGATGATCTCTTCGGCGTTGATGCGAGCGTTCATGGCTTTCCCGCGTTATCGGCAGCTAATCAGTGTAGCAATCCCCCCTTTTTTTGTACAGAGCTTGCCAGCCGTCCGAACCCAATGGCCATGCGGGAAACCGCGTTTGCACCCCCTCTCCTTTTTCAATAGGCTGGATACAGAGAAAGCCCTTGTTAAAGGCGAGAGACTTTTGTGATCCTGCGCACCAATGAGCCCCAGACGGGATCCCCAACCCCTGCCAAATCTGCTGACCAACCTCTGCCACAGACCGGATCCCACAACAGAGGACTGCCCATCGGCTGGATCCTTGTGGGGATATTGTTAGCCGGCTTGGGCGGCGGCATTCTCGTTCAGCGTCAGCTCCGGCAACAGACGGCCCAGCGCCTGGAGAGGCTAACGGTGCCCGTGCAGGTGACAGATCTCGCCCAACGCCTGCGGGTGAGCGGCCAGGTGCAGCCGATCCGGCAGGTGAATGTCAGCCCCCGCGAGTCCGGTCGTCTGGCAGAGCTGCTGGTGGATCAGGGAGATGAGGTAGTGGCAGGGCAAGTGTTGGCTCGGATGGATTACGGGGATTTAGCCAGCGGCATTCGCCAAGCCCAAGCCCGCATCCAAGAGCTACAGGCCCGCCTAGCGGAACTGCAAGCTGGCGAGCGACCCCAGGTGATCGCGGCGGCCCAGGCCAGGGTGGATGCGGCGCGGTCGCAAGTGAGGTTGGCCGAAAGGGAATTGGAGCGGATTCAGACCCTGGTGCAGCAGGGGGTGGTGGCCCGTAGCGAGCTGGATCAACGCCTGGCCCGCCTGGAACAGGCGCAGGCGGACTGGCAAGCGGCTCAACAGGAGCTGGAGCGATTGCGGTCAGGTAGCCGCCCAGAAACGCTGCAGCAGATCCAAGCCCAGATTGCCCAAGCGGAGGCAGAGCTGGCCCAGCGGCAATCTCGCCTGGCTGAGGCCGAGATCCGGGCGCCCTTTTCCGGCGTGGTTGTCCAGCGCTTTGCCGAGGTGGGATCCTTTGTAACTCCCACTACCGCAGCTTCCGATGCCACCGCCGCTTCTTCCAGCTCTATCTTGGCGCTGGCCCAGGGGATCGAGGTGCGAGCCGAGGTGCCGGAGGCGCAGATTGCCCAGGTGCGGGTGGGGCAGCCGGTGGAGATCCGCTCCCTGGCCTATCCGGATCGGGTGGTGCAGGGGCGGGTGAAGCGGATTGCCCCTGCCACGGTGGTGGTGCGGGAGGTCACCGTCTTTCGGGTCATGATCGAACCGGAGGCGGGGGCAGACTTTTTGCGCACCGGCATGAACGTCTCGGTGGATTTTATCGGGGAGCGGCAGCCTCAGGCGCTCACGGTGCCCTCGGTGGCCATCTTGCGGGAGCAGGGCCAAGAGGGAGTGATCCTGCTGGATCCGCGAACCCAGCGGCCCGTCTATCGACCGGTGGAAACAGGCCTCACCCAGGGCGGGATCACCCAAGTGCTCTCCGGCTTGCGGGCGGGGGATCGGGTCTTTACGGCGCTGCCGCCGGGGGTGAACCTGGAGACTTTGATCCGACAAGAGCAAAATCGCAGCGAAACCGCTCAAATCAAGCCACACCCATGAGCCTACCGATTGCAGCCCGAATGGCCTGGCAAATGGTGCGCCGCTACCGCCTGCGCACCGGTTTAAGCATGTTAGGGATCCTCATCGGCAACGCCGCCGTCGTGGCCATTGCCGGGTTTGGCCATGCTGCCCAGGAGCTGGCCGTGGATCAGTTCCGTTCTTTGGGCACCAACTTGCTCATTGTCTTTTCTTCCAGCTTGGGCCTGGCGGACGCCAGCAACACCCGTCCCATTACCCTCGACGATCTACGGGCAATTGCCGCGGAAGTGCCCGCTGTGTCGGCAGCCGTCCCCAGTCTTGTGGTCAATGTGCGCGCCGTGCGGGGGGGAGTGGATCGCCGCTATGAGGCCACAGGCACCTGGCCGGAGTATTTGTCGGTGCTGAATTTGGAGATCGAGGAGGGGCGCTTTCTCTTGCCAGCGGATATTGAGGAGCAGCGCCCGGTGGTGGTGCTGGGCAGCGAGGCCGCCCGCGAGCTGTTCGGCTTGGATCCCGCTGCCGCCATCGGGGAGACGGTGCTGCTGAACAACCTGCCCTTCGAGGTAATCGGCACGTTGCGTTCTAAGCCAACGGTGTTTGGCAACAGCGATGCCGGCCTGTTTTTGCCGGTGGATGTGGTGGCCAACCGGTTTGTGGGGCGGCGCTCCCCCTATGGCCTGGAACTGACGGCGATCTTCGTCTCGGCCCGCTCCGAAGCAGATCTGCCGGCTGCCGAGTTCCAGATCCGCAACTTGCTGCGGCAACGGCACCAACTGGTGGGGGAGGATGACTTCGTCGTCCGCAACCAAAAGGTGTTGCTGGACGGGGCGGCCAGGATCTTAACCTTGCTGCGGGTGCTGCTGACCGGCACGGCGGCCCTCTCGCTGCTGGTGGGCGGGGTGGGGATCATGAATGTGATGCTGATCTCGGTGTCGGAACGCACCTCCGAGATCGGGTTGCGCAAGGCGATCGGCGCCGATAGCCGGCAAATTTTGCAGCAGTTTGCCACCGAAGCTATTCTCATTGCCGTCAGCGGGGGCGTGGCCGGGATCCTCCTCAGCAGCGGCCTGCTGGTGGCGCTGCAAGTGTTCACCCCCCTGGCCACCCGCGTGGATGCAGTGGCGGTGGCGGTGTCCTTTTCCCTCTCGACGGGGATCGGGGTGGTTTTCGGCATTTTCCCGGCCCGCCAAGCGGCGCAACTAGATCCCATCGAGGCCCTGCGAGCCTGAGATCTCCCATTCGTAGGATAATGGGGGCTTACAGGTATTGAGTTGCCCGCCGTTCGCTAAGGAGCTTCCCCCTTGGTTAGAGAGCGAGTAGAGGTGATCGTCCCCGCCACCACCGCTAACTTGGGGCCGGGGTTCGATTGCATCGGTGCAGCCCTGGAGCTCTACAACCACTTCCAATTTCGCGAGATTCCCACCGGCCTCAGCATCCACTATCGCGGCAGCGATCACATCAGCCAGAGCAAGGACAACCTGGTGTACCGCGCTTTCTGCCGTGCTTTCGAGCTGCTAAGCAAGCCGGTGCCGGGGGTGGAGATTGAGATCACCCTCAACGTGCCCCTGGCGCGGGGCCTGGGCAGCTCTGCCACTGCCATTGTCGGCGGCCTGTTGGGGGCTAATGCTCTTGGATCGCTGAACCTGGCTCCTGAGACTCTCCTGCAGTTGGCCATTGCCCTTGAAGGCCATCCCGACAACGTGGTGCCCGCCCTCCAGGGCGGCTGTCAACTCTGTGTGCAGGGGCAGCAGGGGCAATGGGTATTTTGCCCGGTGGATTGGCACGAGCGCATCGGCCTAGTGGCGGCGGTGCCTAACTTTAAGCTGTCTACCCAGGCGGCCCGCGAGATCCTGCCCAAGTCCGTCAGCCTGGCGGATGCTGTCTTTTCCGTCAGTCACCTGGGGCTGCTTATCCGCAGCCTGCAGTCGGGGCGGGCAGACTGGCTGAAGGTGGCCTTGCAGGATCGACTGCACCAACCGGCGCGCATGGAGCTGATTACCGGCTTCAAAACCGTCCAGGCAGCGGCTCTGGCTGCCGGGGCCTATGGGGTGGTGATCAGCGGGGCTGGCCCCACGCTTTTAGCCTTCTGCGCCCCGGAGGAGCGAGAACGGGTGGGATGCGCCATGGTCGGCGCCTGGGAGCAACTGGATATCGAAGCAGAGGCCAAACCCCTGAATTTGGATCGACAGGGGGGACGGGTGGTGATCCATTCCCAAATATAGAGGAGGCCCTTGGGTCAAGCTGGTCACCCCGATTACAAAGGGGTCGTGCTTTTAGGCGTATAGGCCTTTCGCAGACTAGGACACCGCCCTCCCACTCAAGTTCCCGACCCTCCTTATCCCTCACCCCTTAACCCCTTTCCCTGCGGGAGAGGGGAGCCAGGAATCCACAGCACAAACCTGTTTGGGATGGGATCCCTTGAGAGGCTGGGCAAAACTTTTTCGGCGTCCCTACCCTGGCAGCAGCAGCAGCAAGGGGGGGAGAAACAGCCAAGCTGCCACAGCCAAAGCCGCCATCGCTGCCACTAACACCGCTCCAGCAGCGCAATCTTTGGCAATTTCTGCCAGCAGGTGATAGCGGCTGCCCAGGGTCAGATCCACCACTGCTTCCAGGGCAGTATTCACCAGCTCCAAGGCCATCACCATCCCGCTGGTCAAGCTGATCAGGGCCATTTCTACGGCGCTCAGCCGCAGGGCCAACCCTAAGACAAAGGCCACTACCGCCATAGCCAGGTGGATGCGAAAGTTGCGCTGGGTGCGGGCGGCGTACAGCAGGCCCTTTCCTGCATAGTAGAAGCTTTTACTTAGGCTAGTGGCCACCTGCCACGAGGGGGGGCGCTGCCAGGGATCCTGCGCCGCGAGGTCAGCCTCGGCTCCCGGGTCTGGTGCCTCGGAGGGATGGGCCGAATCGACCTGCGCTGAAGTGAAAGGGGCTCGCCGTCGCAATGCCGCCAAACGCAGCGGCTGGGGAAAACGGCTAGGGCTGCTGGCCATGGGTCACCTCCAGGTCTTCTTGGATGGCGGCAAGCAGGTGGTGCTGTTGCTGCAGCATGCGCTGTAGGGAAAGCTCATCGGGGTGATCCCATCCCAAGAGATGCAGCAGGCCGTGGCTGGCCAGCCAGGCCAATTCCCGCGACAGCCGCTGCCCCTGGGCTTTTGCCTGCGCGCAAGCGGTGGGTACCGAAATCACGATATCCCCCAGCAGGCGCACCCCTGTTATCTTCTGCAGCTCGACAGGGGTGGACGTCTCCTCGGCGGCAAAGGCCAGGACATCGGTGGGAGCGTCGATGTGGCGAAACTCGCGGTTGAGCTGGCGGATGTGCTCGTCGGAGGTGAGGCAAAGGCTGAGCTCGCAGGGATCCGTCACCCCCAGCTCCCGCAGCCACACCTCAAACCAACGGTGCCAAGTGGCTTCCTCAACTGGGCTGGGGACGTTTAGCTCCAGGTACAGATCCAGGAATCCCTCCATGCAGGCCTCACTCACACCCAAAATTGGCTCGCTGGCCCCATTGAGTACGGAGCGGAACGGCCACCCACGACTTGAGTCGCCCTTGCCAGTGGTACAAACCTTCAATGTACTGTAGCGCTAACATTGCTGGCTGTGCTAGGGTGCCGCTGCGATAGCCATAAAAGACGCCTCCCCAGGCAAATACGCTGCAAACCCTGGAAGGGGGAAGTCAAGGAACCCCATGTAAGGGGAGCGGCGGCCAAGGTGATAGGGAAATCAGACGCAACTCTCGGACTTTCTTTGTCTGAGGGATGTCGGGGGTGCGGCTGGGCAGCGCCCTCCAAAGTTTGCTGCCAGGGTGCTCGGCCATCTCCCCACTCAAGTGCGGGGAGCGTCAACGCGCCCCCTACTCTGGGGGTTCACCCGGAAGTTCGGGCCAGGCTGCGGCGACCCTCTGGCTGGCAAGCTGTTGTAGCGTTTGCCGCAGCCGATTTTCCAGCTCTTGCCGGCAACTGTCTGGATCAACCCCTTGCTGGGAAAGAAGCTCCGCCGGGAAGAGATCCCCGGCGATGCCGACAGCCCAGGCCCCTGCCTGCAGATATTCTGCTGCATTGGCCAAGGTAACCCCCCCAGTTGGGATCAAAGGCAGGGATCCCAGCACCGGTTGCAGATGGCGCAGGTAACGGGATCCGCCAAGGCTTTCTGCCGGAAACACCTTTACTGCCGTTGCCCCGGCCTGCCAGGCCCTCCAGATCTCGCCGGGGGTGAGGGCGCCGGGCACAATGGGCAGCCCTGCTTCCCGACCCCAGCGGATGATGCTCTCGTCCGCAAAGGGGCAAACATAGAATTGGGCTCCCGCCTGCCAAGCCTGCTCTGCCATCTGCCGATTTAAAACCGTGCCCACCCCTACCCAGCAATGCGGGTAGTCTTGCCGCAGTTGGGCAATCAACTCCAGATACCGGGGAACTTGGGGAGTGATCTCAATGTGGCGGATCCCGGCCCGGATGGCCAGGGTGGATCCCTCAAGGGCTTGGGCCGGGCTGGCCGAGAGGCGGATCACCGCGATCAGGGGCTGCTGCCACAAATGGAGTAGCCAGGGGTGCCGCCATCCCTCTCTGAAGCTCTGTTCAGAACCCTCAAACACCATCTGTGGAAAAGCCCTCTCTCATCGATTTCTACCTTGCTTGGGTTGATTTTAAGTTTAATTGCAATTAAAAATAACCAAACAGCCCGACGGTAAAACAATGACAAGCTATAACAAATTTCCTTTTGAGAAGAAGGCTAAAATAGAATAAAGAACAGGCAAAAGTGGTGTTTATAGGGGCAACTGTTTGCGGGTTTGTAGCACTCGTTGGAGCGCTTACTTTTCCCATCCTTTCATGGCGTCGCTGGTCTCTCATTTTAGTAGCTATCTGCAGCCTTGTTAGCTCCTTAACCAACATTGAACTCGGCAGAGGAGAGGAGGAAGCTCCCTCAGGGGAAAGGTGGCGCATGGTAGCCCATCTCTACGAGGTAACTTTCTGGTTGGCATTGATCGTTTTCATCTTACTGGCATGAGGTTTTGCCGGCAGGTGAGCGGCTAGTTTATCGCCATTGTCTGGATGTTGTGTCGAGGTTGCTCTGGCTTGCCGGTTGTTTAGGTTGGGCACCGATTAGACCTGTGGGATCTGGAGATCGATACGAACCTAGCCGCAGTGAGGATCCCTCGCCCCCAGCCCCTCTCTCAAAGGGAGGGGGAAGTCAGGAATTGAAGGAATGAACGGTTTTACTGGTATTGAAAATAACCCAGCCGTTTTGCTTGTATCTTGTAACGATTTGGAGTAACGACAGCGGGCAACAGCGCGATTGGGCTCGATCAGTCCTTGCGAATCTTTGTATTCTTAGGGTCGGTAGGTTGGTTGCCGAGGGTGTGGGGAGTGGTCAAGCTCAGTTGTGGGACACACAGCCTGAAGGCATGGGTGATGGTCGGGTTGCTCGCCCTCCTGGTGCTGGGGGGACTGTGGCGGGTTGCTCCATCTCAGGCGCAGAATCTCCACCAACTGCAACAGCGGCAGCAACAGATCCAGCAACAAATCCGGGGCACCCAGCGACGCCTGGGAGAGCTGCGCCAAGCGGAAGAAGAAGCCCGTCGCCGCATGGGATCCCTGCGGCAAAACATCCAACAGACAGAAGCTAGCCTTCGCGACAACCAATATCGTCTGGAACAGGCCCAGAGGGCGCTAGAGCAAGCGCAGAAGGAGCTCCAAGAGCTGGAAGACCGCCTGAGACGGCAGCAGCAGGGCACGGCCGCCCGCTTGCGCTACATGCAGCGGCAGGGGGCGGAACATTGGTGGGCTTTGCTGCTCACCAGCCGCGACCTCAACGAGTTTTTCGATCGCCGCCACCAGTTGCAATTGCTAATCGAAGCCGACCGGCAGTTGATCCGAGAGCTGCAGGTGATGGCCAAGGAGGTGGATCAGCAGCGGATCGCCCTGGAAGCGCAGCGCAACGAGATTTCTTTAATCTTGCAGGAGCTGGCAGCCCAGAAAAACCAACTGCAGCAGCAGGCTGCCGCCCAAGAGCAACTGGTGGGCCGCCTGGCCAACGAGCGCGCCGCCTATGAAGCAGCCCAACGGCGTTTGGAAGCCGATTCCCAACAGTTGACCATCCTCATCCAGCAACTGATCGCCCAGCAGGCTCAGCAGCGGGGGGGCAGAGATCCGGTTCAGGGGACAGGCCGGTTGATCCCACCAGTGCGCGGGCCAATCACCAGCGGCTTCGGCTGGCGGGTTCACCCCATCTACGGAAGCCGCCGCTTCCATGCGGGGATCGACTTCGGTGTGCCCACCGGCACGCCAGTTCGGGCATCAGACCGGGGCACCGTCATCTACGCCGGCTGGTATGGCGGCTACGGCTACACGGTGATTGTCAACCACGGCGGCGGCATCACCACCCTGTACGCCCACAACAGCCGCGTCGCCGTTGGGGTGGGTCAGCAGGTACAGCGGGGGCAGGCCATTGCCGCTTCCGGCTCCACCGGCCTCTCCACCGGCCCCCACGTTCACTTCGAGGTGCGGGTCAACGGCCAGCCGGTGGATCCCCGCCGCTACCTTTGAAGCAGCGCATCTGTCGGCAACGGCTGCAGGGATCCCGCCTGCAAGATCCACCGCACATCGGCAATGGAGGATAGCTCCTCTGGGTCGTGGGAAACCACCAACACCGTCCAGGTGGATTTCAGCCGGGCCAGCAGCTCGATCAACTGCCGCCGCACCGACCAGTCCAGCCCTGCCGTCGGCTCGTCCAGCAGCAGTAGCAGCGGGCCGCGAATAAGCTGTACCGCCAGGGCCAAGCGCCGTTGTTGTCCGCCACTGAGATGGTTGGGGGAGGTGCACAGAGGGATCCCTTCCAATCCCACCTGTTTGAGAACGTTTTCAATCTCCTTTTGTTGCAGCTCCGGGTGGCCGAAGCGCATTTCCTCTAGCACCGTCAAGCCACAAAAGTGACGCTCCGGGAACTGAAACACCAGCCCCGCCATGCTGCGCAACTGCTGGGGGGAGAGCTCTGTTCCTCCCCAGGCAATCCGCCCGCGCGTGGGCCGCGCCAAGCCGGCCAAAATTTCCAGCAGGGTGCTCTTGCCGGCCCCACTTTTGCCCACGATCAGCCCCAACTGATTCAGGCCCAGCTCAAAGGAGAGATCCCGGAGAATCGGCTGAGGGAGGGTTGCCGGGTGGTAGCAGAGATCCTGAACCTGCAACATGAGCGGCGCCCCTGGGAAAGTTGTCGTTATTTTGGCACTGGAAAGCTCTGCCGGACAGCTACAACCATTCTTCTAGGCGCCCCAACTGATCCCGAAAGCCATAGGTGAGTTCGCGGTACCACTCCCGCAGCTCCAGTTGATCTACAGCTCGCCGCAAAGCCTCTTGGGAGCGCTCGATGGGGCGCAGAGCCGCAGACGGGATCCCTTCTTGAGCAGCCCATTGTTCAAACAGAGCCAGCTCCGTTTGCAAGTAGAGAATGAGGTTGGCCACATCCTGCGGGTGGGGGTAGCGGGTGGCATCTGGCATAAGACATCTCACCAGGGGAACTAGCTCCATTCTGGCCAAGAATCTGTCCCGCTGCCGCCTGAGGGCCCTATCCCCTCTCGCCTGCTTCTGTACTCTGGGCCGCAAAACGCAGATAATGCGGTGGGAAATGTTCACTGCCGTCGAGGGATCCATGAGCCAAAAGCTGCTGTTTGTGTGCCTGGGCAACATCTGCCGTTCTCCCGCTGCCGAAGGGATCACCAACCACCTGCTGCAGAGCAGCGGCCATGAGGGGGACATCCTCTGCGATTCGGCAGGTACAGCCGCCTACCACCTCGGCAGTCCCCCAGATCGCCGCATGCGACAAGTTGCCCAGCGCTATGGACTGGAGCTGCACGGCCAAGCCCGGCAAATTCATCCTTTGGATCTGCGGGAGTTCGACCTGATCCTGGCCATGGATCGGCAAAATTACCGCGATATCCTCAGCCTCGATCCCCAGAGAAGATATGCCGACAAGGTAC
Organism: Thermostichus sp. OS-CIW-20; assembly: GCF_054061455.1. NCBI lineage: Bacteria > Bacillati > Cyanobacteriota > Cyanophyceae > Thermostichales > Thermostichaceae > Thermostichus > Thermostichus sp. OS-CIW-20. Next base: position 6,405 of record NZ_JBSSEF010000028.1, on the reverse strand, counting down.
GCCTAATCTGTAGCTACTGTCGTTCTCACACCGATGAAGAAGTTCCGGATCCCTACTACGGGGGCGAGGCAGGGTTTCACTACGTGATCGAGCTGCTCTGGGACGCCTGCAGCGGCCTGCTGGAATCCCTGATCCCTGGGATCCAATGCCCGCCGTTGCCCCCCCGTGCTTGAGAGATTATTCGTCAGATCTGTATTCTTGATGAAACTTGACAGAATTCTTGATGAAACTTGACAGATAAGTCTGGACAACGGGATCCCTTTTGGCTAACTTTGTGGGCGGGATCAGAGTAGCTCCTGAACAGCTTTGGAAAGTTGGTTTTCTTGCGGTTTGGCCTTATAGCTGTATAGATTCGAGGGTTGTCTCTGACACCAAAGAGACACTGGAGACAAGTGAGTTGACATTCGCAAATATCAAAAAAATATGTGGGAGGGTCACAATGGATGAGCTTTTACCAGGGCTGATTGCCGTTGCCCTTTACGCCTTCTTTAGCTACACCTTAATGGTGATTGGAGAGAAGCTAAACGTGCCGAATGCTTGGTTAGCTTGGATCCCGATTGCTAACATCTGGGTGATGTGTCGAGCTGCTGGTAAACCCGGCTGGTGGGTGATCCTCTTCTTCATTCCCCTAGTCAACTTGATCTTCGGTATCTGGGTGATCTTTGCCATTCCACCCCGCCTGAATAAATCCCGCTGGCTGGGTCTGCTGGTTTTCCTGCCTGTTTTGGGAGCTTTGCTCTACTCAGGCATTCTGGCCTTCACTTGAATTAGCCAGCCTTGCCTTGATACAAACTAAACAATCGAAACTAAACAATCGAAAAAGTCTACCACTTAAGCAAGTTGAAGCTCTCCATATCGATAGTGGCGCGGTTGCGGTAGATCCCCAGCACGATGGCCAAGCCTACTGCGGCCTCGGCAGCCGCCACAGTGATGACAAACACCGAGAACACCTGGCCGCGAATCAAGCCCGAGTCGACAAAGTTGGAGAAAGCCATAAAGTTCAGGTTGACGGCGTTGAGCATCAGCTCAATCGACATCAACACCCGAATGGCGTTGCGACTGACGATCAAGCCGTAGATGCCGATGCAGAAAAGAATTGCCGCGACCACCAAGAAAAACTGCAGTTGCAACATCACAAGAGGCTCCACTGGATACAGATGAGAGGGGCATCAGGAAAACGCTGGGCTGTATGGCCGAGAGCAGGCAGCTTCAACGCGTGCTCACCAGCTCTGCTGGGCGTTCCGACTCCGATTCAAGCTGTGGCCGGGCCCGCTCCAGCAAGCTGAGATCCCCTTCTTGGGCTTGGGGAACGACAAACTCTCGACGCGCCAGCACAATGGCCCCGATCAACGCCATCAGCAGCAAAACAGAAGCCAACTCGAACGGCAACAGATAGTCGCTAAAGAAATGCCCACCCATCACCAAAGCACTGCTCGTGGGCTGGATCGGCTCCAACTGCCAGGGGGTATTCAGGGCCATTGCCGTCAGGAGGGCAAACAGCCCCAAACACACCGCCGCCGTCACCCCATTGCGCAGCCAGCCCAACTTCAAAGGAGCGAAAGTATAGCGCCGGTTCACCAGCATGATGGCGAACAGGATCAGCACGTTGACGGCGCCGACGTAGATCAACACCTGAGCTGCAGCCACAAAATCGGCATTCAAGAGGAGGTACAGCCCGGCCATGCTCAAGAAAACGCCCCCCAATAGAAAGCCGGAATAGACGATGTTGGGGGCCCAAACCACTCCCAGGGCAAAGCCGATGGCCATCGCCGAGAGCACCCCAAAGGTAACCAGTTGCACGCCTTCTGCAAGGGTCATGGGATCTTCGTCCTTAACAAATCGCTATCGCTGCTCCCTTACCACTGTACTGTCCCGGCGGATTTAAGAGAAGCCCAACCCCCTTGTTCAATCGATAGAGAAATCTCTAGAGTTGGGTCTCACCAACTGCCGCCCGCTCCGCCACCTCCGCTGCTACCGCCACCGAAGTCTGAATCTCCACCTGAATCTCCACCGAAGTCTGAATCTGTGTCTGTGTCGCTGAGCTCGGGGATGACCACCTCTCGCTCGCTGCGGTACCCGCAGATAGGACAGCTCAGGATTTCCAGCTTCAAGCCGCTAGAGGAATAGGTGGCTTCCCTGAGAACCTGGGTGGTGAGGTCGAGGGTGAGAGCTTGACACCGGGGGCAATAGAGGTGGCGATAAAATCCATTCTCGCGAACAACCACAGCCACCCCCTGGCAGGCGGGGCAAAACCAGCCGTAGTAGCGGGCTCTGCGGCGGCTTTTGGCCAGGCGATGCGCTGGGGGAAGTTGCTTATCCAGAACTTGCGGCTGGATGGGGCGCATGGGCCGACCGCAGCTTTGACAGACCACCGGCTGAAACGGGATCCCACGCTTCGAGCCCAAGATGCTGTCGGCGGCCACAACCGCCAGGAAGGGCAGCCCCGGTACCAGCCAGTTGCCGCTGGCTGACAACAGGAAGAGGCCAAAGCAGAGGGAGCCGGAATAGAGAAACAAGCGAATGGGATCGCTCTGCAGTGAGGAGAGGGCAGCCATTGTCCCCTGCTCTCGGCGTGTCAGGGACAGGACTTTTGCTCCTCCCCGCTCGGCCTTAAGATAGACCGGCTGGCGGGAGCGCTGCCACCCCACCCCTAGGATAATGATCCCCAACAGCAGCAGGATCCCTTCCAGTGAGCTTTGAGCGGCAGCCAGGGATCCCGTTCCAACCGCTCGAGGAACGGCTGCGGTGGAAAGAGAAGTGGAAGCTTGAGAAGCGGCTGAAGGAACCTCGGCAACCGGCTGCCCCTGCAGGACTGACGCTAACTGCCGTACTCCCGCCAAGGTGCCGCCATCGAAATCCCTATTGCGAAACTTGGGCAGGATCTGCTGGTCGATAATCTGCTGAACGCGGCTGTCGGGAAGGATGGTGGCCAAACCCCTGCCGGTTTCAATTTCTACCCGCCGATCCCCCACCGAGATAAGAAACAACACGCCATTGTTTTGGCCAGCCTTGCCAATGCCCCAGTAGTTGAATAGTTGCGTAGTGAACGCTTTCGGTGTGGCATATCCCTGGGTATTGGGTACCGTAACCACCGCCATCTCGGCACCGGTGCGCTGCTCAAGCTGGGTGATAAGGCGGTTCAGCTCGTTTTCAGTGCTACTGCTGAGGATATTGGCGGTGTCGGAAACCCACCCTCCATACTGACGGCGGGGGTTGGGCACTTGTTCAAGGGTAATGGCCCAAGCGGGCTGCGGCAGTAAGAAAATGCCTAGCAAAACTGCCGCCCAAACTTTTGGCATGGCTTACCTGGCTGAGCGCTGCCTTGGTTTTAGCATAGCCCCCTTGGATGGAGATGCATTTGAAACACTTCCCTGCCTTGGCCTACAGTCTCCGCCGACACAGAAGGTTAGCTTGGTAGCCCCGTACTTTAGTGCGGGGCGGAACCTTGAGGCTTTGCCTTGAAGGGCTGTCTAGGGGCGTCTTGACAGCGCCTTCGCAAGTCCGTTACCCCCCCTTTCGGCCCCCCCCAACCCCCCCTGCAGGCGGGGGGCTGCTGTGGACTGCGTAAGAATTCCCCGACTTTAGTCGAGTCGGCGGGAGTGTCAAGAACGCAACCACTTCCAAAGTTATCCCGAATACCAATGAGACGAGCTCCCCCTCAACCCCAGCCCCTCTCCCAGAAGGAGAGGAGAAGTGGATCTTGCCGTTCCCTATCACTCAGGGTTAGCTATCCCCGCCGGATCCCCCACGCGGAGCGGACCCGGCCAGGCTTCTTCTTGCCATTCCACCTCAAAGCACTCCTGGGCCATTTGGAGAAAATGTTCGATCAAAGCAGGGATCCCCGGCGCTGTTGGGCAAAGGTCGTACACGCCAATCACTTGCGATCCGGGCAGGTACCGTTCCCACAGCTCGGGATTGGGCCGCAACAGGAGGGATCCCTGTTGCAGGATCCCCCAGGGTTGCCACAGTTGGGCGTTGCCCATCAGCTTTTTGCGCTGCCAGCTTAGATCGGCACGGGTACGGGCGGCAAAGCAACTGATTTTGTTGCGGTAGCCCCGATCCTGGCCACCTTGGCCGCGGACAGAAGCGGGAGCATCCACCTCAATGCCCAGCGCCGCTAGCCCCTCTACCCAAAAACGGCAGCAGAAGTCGTACACCTGGGCTCGCCGCAAATTGGGCAGCCGAGCTTGGAGGTAAGAGAGGGGCAACACCAAGCTGTAGGTCAGCTCTGCTGCATCTTCCGCCGCCTGGTGCAACACCGCCCGTCCTCCGGTGGGCCGGCGCACCATCGGGATCCCTGGCGGCAGATCTGGCCAGGCCTGGTGACGTCCCAGAGAGAGGGTAAGCCGATCCCAGCCGTAAAAGCGCAAACAGGGCCTGGGATCCTGGCGCAGCCGCTGCAAAAGCCAAAAGTCCTGCTCCATCTGCCAGCCGCCAGCGGCCACGCGATAGGGCAGCCAAGAGCCCTGGGATCCCATCAAGCTTTGGGAAACTCAGCCTGGAGCTGCTCATCGTACTCATCGGCCAAGCTGGCCACAAGGGTGATGGCGCGCGAGATCTCGCCAGCGCTGAGCCCTTCCAGAGTGCGGTGGTGGTTTAGCACCACTTGGTTGTTCCAGATGCAAAAACGGGCTTCCAGAGTTTCGCTCCAGTTTTTCTCCAGCAGCTTCTGCATGAGCTTAGCCGGCTCCGCCACCGGCAGAGAGAGCACGGGAGACCACACCAACAGGGTATCTTCGGGGGATTCGCCGCTCAGGTGGACGAACACTTCCACGCTGCCGTAGGTGAATTTCCAGGTGTGGCCCTGCTCGTGGTTCTCGTAGGCGGCATCTTCTTTGAGGCTGGAAACTACTGCTGAGACAACTTCAACGTAGCGAGGGGGCTCTTCCATCAGGCCTGGAAAACCTTCTGGAGAACGGTCGATGAGCGGCTCGCTGTAGACCATGGTCTTTCCCCTACTCCCTGTCTAACCACCTTAACTATACTGCCTAGCCCTCCCACCTACCTGCCATGCTGCCGGATCCGGCTCAGGCCAGAATAGAACTGTTCGCGGTTGGGAAGGTTACCTATGCCCCAGCCTGACGTTCAAGGACGCACCCTCGCTTATGAGGCGGGCGCCAACCTGCGCCAGGTGCTGCTGCAAGCCGGGATCCCGCTCTACAACCCGCCGGCTCCTATCCTCAACTGCCGCGGTCTGGGCACCTGTGCCGTACAAATCGAAGGGGCTGTTTCCCCTATGGGCTGGCGAGAACGGGCCCGCCTGTCTTCGCCACCCCACCAACTCCCGTCCACGGCGGCGGCCCAGGACGGCAACGGGCTGCGCTTGGCCTGTCAGGTGCAGGTGCTGGGAGATCTCAAAGTCACCAAATGGCCAGGCCTGTGGGGACAGCGGATCCCGCCCGCCTCTCAAACCTGAGGATTCTCAAAAACCTAAGGGAAGCCCTATGGAAACTCCATCCCACCCCTCCCAAAAGGCTGTCGGCATTTTGGGGGCCCTGCCGGAAGAAGTGGCCATGCTCACCCAAGCAATGGAGATCAACTCTGTCCATACCCATCTGGGGCGGCAGTTCCATCAGGGATCCCTGGCCGGACAGCCGGTGGTGGTAGTTCAAGGGGGGGTGGGCAAGGTGCGAGCGGCAACTACGGCAGCTCTGCTGGTGGCCCATTTCCCCATCCGGGGAATCATCTTCACCGGCGTGGCCGGGGCTTTGGCCGATCATCTCCAGATGGGAGATGTGGTGCTGGCCCATGCCGCCATCGAGCACGATTTTGGCACTGGCCGCCCAGAGGGCTTTGTCTTGGGGATCGACTTTATCCCTGAGTTGCGCCATCCTCTAGCGGAGGCCGATAGTGCCCTTTACGACCTGATCGTGGCCCAAGGGGAGCGGATCCCTCTTCACCCGCTGCAGGGGCGGCAGCCGGTCATCCACCAAGGCCTGGTGGCCACGGGCGATGTATTTGTGGCCGACGCCAAGCTCCGGCATCAAATTCGCGAGCGCACCGGAGCCCTGGTCGTGGAAATGGAAGGAGCGGCGGTGGTACGGGTGGCGCAAGAAGCTGGGATCCCTTGTCTGCTGGTCCGATCGGTTAGCGACATAGGGAGCGATACCGATTTCCTAACTTTTTTTCAGACAGCGGCTCTCAACTCGGCAGCGGTGGTTCACAGCGTTCTACAGAGCTTGCCTCCCCCTCCTTAGAAAAACGCAGCGCGGCTAGCCGTGGGGAGGAAGCGACGCCTGCCAACAGAGGTCAGATTACTCCCTGTCTGTAAGCTAGCTCCTGCCCCGGCGCGGGCGGCCAAGGTGACATCCTCTCCCGCTAGGCCCTGACGGGCTGTAGACGGGAGCTTCCGAGAATCACTTCCCGGAGTTGCTGCTTCAACGGACTGGTAAACCAGGATCCTCC
>NZ_JBSSEF010000027.1:0-39526 GCF_054061455.1 Thermostichus sp. OS-CIW-20 | reverse complement strand
TGGGATAGCCGCGGCAGCACGCTTAATTCAGTATGGCTATTTTAGTTCCGTAAGACAATATGTTGTTCAGTAAATTCAGGACTAGAGGCTTGCCCCTGCTCTCGGTGGGGGGAGTGTCCGGCTACTTGAAATCGCTGCTGGCCGGGGATCCCTACCTGGCCAGGCTGTGGGTGGTGGGAGAAGTCTCCAGTTGCCAGCGCAGCCGCAACGGCCACCTGTTCCTGACCCTGGTGGATCCGGAAAGCGGCGACCTCCTCAAGGGGGTTGTGTGGCAAAGTCAGACTGCCCGGCTCAGCTTCTGGCCAGAAGTGGGGCAACGGGTGCTGGCCCTGGGTCAACTTGGCATCTACAGCGGCGGCAGCTACTACCGCCTGGTTATCTGGCAACTGCTGCCGGCGGGCGAGGGGCTGTTGGCGTGGCGGTTTCAGCAGCTTAAGGCCCGCCTTGCCGCCGAAGGCCTGTTCGACAACCAGCGGCCCCTGCCCACCCACCCTCAGTGTATTGCCGTCGTCAGCTCTCCCGACGCCGCTGGCTGGGGCGATATCCGCCGCACCCTCAACCAGCGCTACCCCGGGCTGCGGGTGCTGTTTGCGCCAGCCCAGGTGCAGGGGGAGGCGGCCCCGGAGTCGATTGTGCGGGCCATTCGCCGGGTGGAGCGGGACGGGCGGGCGGAAGTGCTGATCGTGGCCCGGGGGGGCGGATCCGGCGAGGACTTGGCCTGCTTTAACGACGAGCGGGTGGTGCGGGCCATTGCCGAGTGCTCCATTCCGGTGGTGACCGGGATCGGCCACCAGCGGGATGAGACCTTAGCTGACTACGCTGCTGACTATGCGGCGCACACCCCCACAGCGGCCGCCGAGCGAGTTGTGCCCGATCTGCGGGAACTGCAGCGCCAGGCATTCCAGTTGCGCCAGCAGCTTGTCGAGCGCACCCTGCATGCTCTGGAAAAAGCTGAACAGCGTTGGCACCACGCCCAGCGCCGCCTAGCCCAGGTGCATCCGGAGCGGCTGCTGCAGCAGGCCCAGGAGCGCCTAGCCCAACAGCAGCAGCGCCTGGTCCAGGCCGTGCGCCACCGTCTCCAGCAGCAGCAACAGCGCCACCAAGCTCTCCAGCAGCACCTGCAAGCCCTCGATCCTGCCGCCGTTCTCAGGCGGGGCTATGCCCTGGTGCGCGACGAGCGGGGATCCCTGGTCCGCAGCCACCGCCTGCCGCCCCAGACCCGGCTGAGGATACAACTGGCCTCGGGCAGCCTCTGGGCCCGAGTGGAGGAGAGCCATGAGCCGCCGCAAACGTGAGGATCCCTGGCGCTACGAAGCAGCCATCGCCGAAGTGGAAAGTCTGATTGCCCAGATCGAATCGGGAGAGCTGGATCTGGCGGAGGTGGTGGAGCGCTTCCAACAGGCCGCCCAGACCCTGAAGCGCTGCGCCGAGTTTTTGGAGGAAAAGCGGCAGCAGGTGGAGATCCTCATCGAGGAATTGAACCAAGACGACGAAGACTGGCAAGCATTCTAGGGATCCCGCTCTGCCGTCGCCTCTTTGCTGCGCCGAGGCTTGACGGACAATGCTCGACCCGTAACAATCGTCAAGTTGTCAAGATGTCTTCTGGGGCCCCCATGTCTGCCAAGATCCTGGATGGCAAAGCCTTGGCTGGCCGGCTGCAAGCCGAGATGGCCGCTCAGGTGCAAGCTTGGCTGCCGCGGGTGGGGCGTCCGCCGGGATTGTCGGTGCTGCGGGTGGGGGAGGATCCCGCCAGTGCTGCCTATGTGCGCGGCAAAGAGCGGGCCTGTGAGCGAGTGGGCATTGCCTCCTTTGGCCGCCATTTTTCCGCCCAAGACTCCCCCGCCCATCTGCTCGACGCCATCGCCCAACTCAACCAGGACGAGCGCGTCGACGGCATCCTCGTGCAACTGCCTCTGCCCCCCGGCTGGGATCCCATCCCGCCCCTTCTGGCCATCGACCCCGCCAAAGACGTGGACGGTCTCCACCCCCTCAACCTGGGCCGGCTAGTGCGCGGCGAGCCCGGCCTGCGCAGTTGTACGCCTCTAGGTGTGATGCGCCTGTTGCAAGCGGAAGGGATCCCCATTGCCGGACGAAAAGCGGTGGTGGTCGGCCGCAGCCTCCTGGTGGGCAAGCCCCTGAGCCTGATGTTGTTGGCCGCCGACGCAACGGTTACCGTGGCCCACTCCCGTACACCCAACCTGGCCGAAGTAACCCGCAGTGCCGACATTGTGGTCATGGCTGTAGGGCGTCCTCGCTTGCTCACGGCAGACATGGTGAAGCCGGGCGCCGTGGTTGTCGATGTAGGCATTAACCGTATCCAAGACCCTGACGGATCTGAGCAGTTGGTGGGAGATGTGGACTACGAAGCGGTCAAAGAGCGGGCCGCTGCCATCACGCCTGTACCAGGCGGCGTGGGGCCGATGACGGTGACGATGCTGCTGGCCAACACCCTGGAAAGCTACAAGCTTCGCAGCCACCTGTAGCCTGGAAGCTGTCCTCAAAATCCATGAACAACTGCCAATGGCCGGCCACCAGGAGGGAGCCTTGGAGACATCAGTGAGGCTTTTTGTATAGCTTGTTACTCCGAGTGGCAGTGAGATCGGGTCATCTTCGGGCTTGCTCAAGAGTCTTCGCTGGGGGAACGCAAGAAGATTGCTAAGCAATAGTTATTCGCCGTCAAATTTTTGTCCAAGTCCTTTACGTTGACAGTCGCAGATCGGGGATCGCTGTAACGTATGGATATGAACTTAGGTTAACTAGCAGCCCGTCTCCCCAGAACTGAAGCTCCGAGGGCGGGCAAGGAGTAGGGTCTCATGCTGCCGAGTGGCTCCAAAAACGCCTCTATGCCGGCGGCCGAATCAGGGCAAGGGGATCCGGCTCCCTTTTTAGCTGATGCTAGCTCTCCGCCTCCGCGAGCTACAACCACCGCTCCCTACGTGGTGCTGCACGGTCATTTCTACCAGCCGCCGCGGGAGGATCCCTGGCTAAACCGCATTGAGCGCCAGCCCAGCGCTGCCCCCTTCCACGACTGGAACGAGCGCATTCTGGCGGAGTGTTATCGTCCCAACGCCTTTGCCCGCATCCTGGACGAGCAGGGGCGGGTGGTGCGCATTGTCAATAACTACGAATTCTTGAGTTTTAACTTTGGCCCCACTCTCCTCTCCTGGTTGGAGGAGCACGATGTTGAAGTGTACCAACGCATCTTGACTGCCGACCGCCTCAGCGCCGAGCGGCTGGAGGGGCATGGCAATGCCATCGCCCAGGTCTACAACCACGTCATCCTGCCCTTGGCCAACGAGCGGGACAAGTACACCCAGATCCGCTGGGGGATTGCCGATTTCCAGCATCGCTTTGGCCGCTTTCCCGAGGGCATGTGGCTGGCGGAAACCGCCATCGATGCGGCAACGGTTAAAGCCTTAGTCGACTGCGGGATCCGCTTTGTCATCTTGGCACCCAGCCAGGCGCAGCGCATTCGTCCTTTGGGTCAAACGGAATGGATCGATGTCAGCCAGGGTCAGATCGATCCCAGCCGGCCCTACCGCTGCTTTACCCCGGATCGCAGCGGCTACCTGGACATTTTCTTTTTTGATGGCCCTATCTCCCGGGATCTTGGCTTTGGCGATATCGTCTACAGCACCCAGTCGCTGGCGGAGCGGATCCGGCTGGCCATCCGCCCTGACAGAAAAGGGGAACCCTATCTGATCAACTGTGCTACCGATGGCGAGACCTTTGGCCACCACAAGCGCAGCGTGGAGCGCACGCTGGCCTACGCCTTTTGCGAAGAGTTTCCCCGGCGGGGGTGGCAGGTGGGCAACTACGGCCACTTCCTCAGCCACCATCCCCCCACCTGGGAGGTGCAACTGAAGCCGGTCACCGCCTGGAGCTGCGCCCACGGGGTAGGACGGTGGTCGCGCGACTGCGGCTGTGGGGCGGTTCCAGGCTGGCACCAGCGCTGGCGGCAACCGCTGCGGGAGGCCCTCAACTGGCTGCGGGATCAGTTGGCCGAGATCTACGAGACGGAGGCCAAGGCCTACCTGCGGGATCCCTGGCTGGCCCGGGATCGCTACATCGAGGTGATCTTGGATCGGGAGCGCTGCGAGGCGTTTTTGCAGGAGCACCAGAGCCACCGCCTCACTGCCGAAGACCGAGTGCAGGTGCTGCGCCTACTGGAGATGCAGCGCTACGGCCAGTTGATGTTTACCAGTTGCGGCTGGTTCTTCGAGGAGCTCTCGCGTCCTGAGGGAGTGCAGATCCTGCGCTACGCGGCGCGGGCCATCGAGCTGGCGGCAGCAGTGGCGGATGTGGATCTGGAAGAAGAGTTTCTGGGCCGCTTGAGCAAGGCTCCCAGTAACCTCGACCTATACAGAGATGGCAAGGGGGTTTACTGGGCTTTGGTGCGCCCCGCTTTGATCAGCCCACAGCGGCTGGTGGCCCAGCACGCCCTGCTTTCCCTGTGCAACGGCATGCCCCGAGCCCCCGGATATATGCTGGAGCCGGTGGATCAGGAGCGCCTGGCTATAGGGGGATCCACACTGCTCGTCGGGCGGGTGAAGCTCGCCTTTCCCAACACCGGCGAAGAGCACGACCTCATCTACGCTCTCCTCCATCTGGGCGGCTGGGACTTTCAGTGTGGGGTTAAGCCGTTTACAGGGCGGCGCAGCTACGAGCAGTTGAAAGCCACCCTGCTATCTGGATCCCGCAGCCGCATCCAGCTAGTCCTAACCCTGCAAGAGCTGTTTGGCCCGGAAACCTTTGACCTCAACGCCCTGATTGAGGAAGACCGGCAGCAGATGCTGCGCTGGCTTACCCAAGACACGTTAGATCGCCTGGCCCAGCTCTATCGCCAAACCTACCTGGAAAATTACGGGGTTTTGATGGCTTTTCGGGCCGATGGCCTGCCGATCCCGGAAGAGCTGTTGGCTGCCGCGCAGATCACTCTCAACCAGCGCCTGTTGAGCAGCTTGCGGGCGATGGAAGTGGAAGGGGGCAAGCAGGATCACCTGCTGGAGTTGCGGGCAATCGCCCGCGAGGCGGAGCAGTTGGGGTGTCAGTTGCGGCGGGAGGAGGCGGCCCGGGTTTTGGATCGGCTCTTGCAGCGGGGGATGTGGCACCTTGCCCACGATTTTGAGCCGGAGAGCTTTGGCGAACAGCTCCACAACCTGGAGGAGTGGCTAAAACTAGCTGACGATCTGCGCCTGCCCATCAACCTGGATCGCCTCCAGGAGCTCTACCTGCTGGGTCTGGAACGGCAGAGAGAACTTCAACTGCATCTGGCTGAAGGGAGCGCGAGCGGCCCAACCCACCTTCGAGAAGAAGGCCAGGAGATCCCTGGCGAAACCTTGCGCCGCCTCTTCCAGCTTGGGCAGCGGCTCCGCGTTAACGTCAACGCCTGGCTGCGTCACCTACAACCCCACCAGTGATCTGAGTGCCGCAGGCTGCGCTTTTGCCCCTCTGCTGCCCAAGGGGAAGAGGGCCTTAGGCTCGAAGGATGGCCGTTGCCCCGCATTTTCCTGAATCTATCGGGATGACAGGATTCGAACCTGCGACCCCTTCGTCCCGAACGAAGTGCGCTACCAAGCTGCGCTACATCCCGAGGAGCAATCCAAATCCAAGACTTTGTAAGTATAGCATGCCATGCATGGCATCTTCCCGCGGGCGGGAGTCGTTCTGCGCTAAGCTATGGGGATCCACCGTTGCCCTACTGGAGTATGAGTCAGCCTAAGGGTTTCAGCCAATCCAAGCCAGAGAAGAAACCGGCCAAGGCCAACACGGCCAAGCGCAAGGAAGCCGCCAAACGCTACGACGAGCTGAAAGCCAAGGGGATGCCGGAGTTCGCCATTTTTGCCCGGCGCCGCCAAGCTGAGCCCGGCAAACCCAACCCCTGGCTGCCCGTGGGATCCCTGGCGGTCAGTCGCTCCAGCGCCATCCACCAGGCCATCTTCCAAAACGAGGAAGAGCTCAAAAAAGCAGCCGTCCGCCTCTTTCCCCGTCTTAGCAAAGTCAAAGACGAGCTGGAGTTTGGCTTTCGCCTTAAGGACAAAGAGTTTCAAGACGAGCCCATTCAGGTGGCAGTTCGGCCCCAGCCTTCGCCCCTTCAGAGCTGGATAGACAGGGTGCGCAAGTGGCTGGGCCTGGGCAAAAGAACTACCCAAGCCTCCAAGAAAGGCTAAGCCGTGGCAAAGGCTTTGGGTAGCCAGCTCAAAATCAAGGGGTTGACAATCTCTGGGCGCTCGTCGTGGGGGCAATGGCCCGTATCGGGAAGAGGGAAAAATTGGTAGTCGATCCCCTGCACATGGTTTTGAAAGCCGCGACCCCGCTGAATAGGCGTCCAGGGATCCCGTTCCCCCCAAATCACCAGCAGCGGACAGCGCACCTGGGGCAGCAACGCTTCCGGCGTAGGGCCAGGGGGAGCCGTGAGAACAGCGGCAAACACCTGCTGCGCTCCCGGCTCACAGGAAGGGGCGTAGAGGATCTCCACCAGCTCGTCAGTGATGGCGGCAGGGTTGCAGTACACCTGTTTCAGAGTGGCGCGGATCCGCTGCCGCTGCCGCACCCAATCAAACAGAAGGGGCCCCGTGACCGGCGAGGCCACCAGAGCAGTGAAGGTGGCCATGAAAAGGCGGGCCAGCGGGCTGAGCTCGTGGGAGCGGTGGTTGAGACCGCCGGCACAGTTGAGCAGCACGGCTCCAGCAACAAGCTGGGGATAGCGGGCAGCCATGAGCAAGCTGAGCAAGGCGCCGATAGAGTTGCCGATGAACACCGCCGGCTGCCGCACATGCTGCCGCCAAAAATCCGCCAGCAGCTCGGCCCACAGCTCCAGACTGTAGGCAAGGGCCGGCTTGGCCGAGCCGCCAAACCCCAGCAAATCCAAAGCATAGACTCGGTATCCCGCCGCCGCTAGCACAGGGATGTTGTGCCGCCAGTGGCCAATGGAGGCCCCAAAGCCATGCACCAAAATCAGTGGGGAGCCAGATCCCTGGACGACGTAGCGAATGGCGTGACCCCGCCAGCTCCAGGTTTGGGGAGCAAAAGGGGCAATGGGATCGGCTGCCAAACTCGCAGGAGGAGCAGTGAACACAGACAGAAAAAAGATGTGGAGGCGTTGTGGAAGGGTCCCCACCTCCTCATCCTACCGCCACTCTCGAGCGTCTTTCTCTGACGGCCATTGCCCCCAATCCCTCCCCCCAGAGAGATCTAGCTTCTCGGCAGAACTCTCAGGTGATCACATCCGGCTGCTGCCGACCGGTGCGGGCGCGGATCTGGGCGAAGTGATCCGCCAGTTGGATCAGCTCGGCCAGGGCCACCTGGGGATCCAGGCCGTGCCGGCTGGGATCCGGCTCAAACCGCTCCAAGTACACCCGCAGGGTGGCCCCGTGGGTGCCGGTGCCGGAAAGGCGGTAGACGATGCGGGAGCCGTCCTCAAAGCCGATGCGGATCCCCTGGTTGCGGCTGGTGCTGCCGTCCACGGGATCGGTGTAGCTGAAGTCATCGGCATAGGCTACTGTTTGGGAGCCAAAGCGCTGCCCCACCCAGCTTGCCACGGAGCGCCGCAAGTGCTCCATCAGCTCCTCGGCCACCTCCACCGGTAGCCCCTCGTAGTCGTGGCGGGAGTAGAAGTTGCGCCCGTAGGTGCGCCAGTGGTCTTCCACAATCTGCCGCACCGACTGGCGCCGCACGGCGAGGATGTTGAGCCAAAAGAGGACAGCCCAGAGGCCGTCTTTTTCCCGGATGTGGTGGGAGCCGGTGCCGAAGCTCTCCTCGCCGCAGAGGGTGACTTTGCCGGCATCCAGGAGGTTGCCGAAAAATTTCCAGCCCGTAGGGGTTTCGTAGCAAGGGATCCCCAGCTTGGCCGCCACCCGGTCTGCTGCCTGGCTGGTGGGCATGGAGCGGGCGATCCCCGCCAGCCCCTCCCGGTAGCCGGGCACCCGGTGGGCGTTGGCGGCCAACACCGCCAGGCTGTCGCTGGGGGTCACGTAGAAGCGGCGGCCCAGGATCATGTTGCGATCCCCATCCCCGTCGGAGGCAGCGCCGAAATCCGGCCCATCCTCCCGAAACAGCAGCTCCACCAGGGCGCGGGCGTGCACCAGGTTGGGATCTGGGTGGAGGCCGCCAAAATCCGGCAGCGGCTGGCCGTTGAGGACACTGCCCTGGGGCGCTCCTAGAGCTTTCTCCAGAATGGCGTGGGCATAGGGGCCAGTGACGGCGTGCATGGCGTCGAAAGCGATGCGAACCCCGGAGGCCAGGTAGTCGCGGATGGCGTCGAAATCAAACAGGCGCTGCATTAGGCCTAGATAGTCGGCCACCGGGTCGATGACGGAAACCGTCAGGGATCCCAGCCGTTGCTCCCCTAGGCGATCCAGGTCCACATCCGGGGCTTGCAGGATGCGGTACTCGCGGATCCGCTGGGTGCGGGCGTAGATGGCCTCGGTCACCTTCTCCGGGGCGGGGCCGCCGTTGCCGATGTTGTACTTGATGCCAAAGTCTCCTTGCGGACCGCCGGGGTTGTGGCTGGCGGAGAGGATGATGCCGCCGTAGGCCCCGTATTTGCGAATTAAGCAGGAAACCGCTGGCGTGGAGAGGATCCCCCCCCGGCCCAGCAGTACTCGCCCGATGCCGTTGGCTGCTGCCATCTTGAGCAGGATCTGGATGGCTTCCCGGTTGTAGTAGCGGCCGTCTCCGCCCACCACCAGGGTTTGGCCGGCGGATCCCTCGAGGACGTCAAAGGTGGATTGGATGAAGTTCTCCAGGTAGTGGGGCTGCTGGAACACCTGCACCGGCTTGCGCAGGCCGGAGGTGCCCGGCTTTTGGTCGGGAAAAGGGATGGTGGCCACGGTGCGCAGGATCATAGGCTGCCCAACTCTGCTCGCCCCTCTACTATCTCATCGTTGGGGCCTCTAGGGAGGATCCCTGGGCAGCTTCAAGCTCAGGGCAGGACTTTGAGCGCCTGGCCAGCGCTGCGGCCATAGCGGCTGGGATCGTACATCTCCTCGACAAGGGCAGGGGCCACCTGGAATTGGCCAGGGATCTCGGGACGGAAGAGGTAGACGAACTCGTGGCGGCCCCGCTTGAGCTCGGTGCTGAAGAAGGCCACCCGGTCGTCCCGGTTCTCTTGATGGGCCCAAAACCAGTCCCACCAGTAGTCGGCGGCAAGCCCTCGCGGATCCCGGGAGGTGATCTCGGCGCCGCTGGGCAAGGGATCCTCGATCACCACGTAGTGGCTATCCCGCTCAGCTTCCACCGTCAGCCGGGCCAGGAGCACCTCGCCCGCCCGCACCGCCTCGCCAGGGCGCAGGAGCTGTTCCCGGTAGCGGATCTCGCCATTGGCTTGGGGCTGGGGCTGTAGGCGGAAGTAGCGGCGGCTCACCGTGAAGCCCTGGCTGTCGGGGGGCGGCAGCTCCGGCAGAAAGGCCTCTCCCCGCAGGCTGTAGTAGAGGGGACCGGGGCCGGATTTTTCCAGGCGCAGGCGGCGCAGGTTACTCACTTCGGCGTCGTCCCAGTCCAGCACCTGGCGAGGATCCTGAGGACCGGCCTGCCACTGGGCCAGTTGCGCCCCGCTTACCCCATCTTGCACCCGCACCTGGCGGGGGCCAGGCTGTTGCTGTTGCTGGGCTTGGTAGTGGGCCACCAGGCCCAGGAGGGCGTCGGCGGTGGCTTTGGTGGTGCGCCAGCGGTTGTCCTGCCGTTGCTGGAGAAGGGCGGTGGCGATCTCCCCGGCGCGGCCATCCTGGAGGCGCACGGCCAGTTGCAGGAGGGGCCCGGCCACCTCCAGGTCGTCGTAGGTGGGGCGTTCCCCGGCTGGCGGAGCGGAGGCGGCAGGAATAAACCAGCGGCCCTGGGGATCCCTTTGTCGCCGTTGCAGACCTTCCTCCAGAGCCGCCTGGGCGAGATCCCGCTGGCCCCGTTGCAGGGCGGCCAGGCCGCGGTAGGCCAGGCCAAAGGTGGAAAGCTGCGGCGGCGGCGGCAGCTCGGCAGTCACCAGCGCCGGATCCCAGAGGGCCAGGCTGTAGGCCACAAAGGCCCGCAGATCGGGGGAGAGGCGTTGGAACGGCTGCCCAGCCAGATACTCCAAAGCCCGCTGCACCCGCCACTCCTTGAGGGCGTAGCCGGCGGCCTGGGCGAGATGATAGCCCTGCAGGATGTAGGCGGTCAGGTAGGGGTTGCTGGTGTCGTAGGCCCACCAGCCCCAGCCGCCGTCGTAGTTCTGGGATTCCTCCAGCCGCTGCAGGCCGGCCCGAACCACCCGCGGCAGCCGCTCCAGGGTGGGCAAGCGCAAGCTGAGGCCCAACTGCTCGCCGGCCTGGGCCACCGCCAAGGCGGGCAAAAAGCGGCTCAAAGTCTGCTCGGTGCAACCGTAGGGGAACTGCACCAGGTAGTCCAAGGGCCCCAACAGCTCCGCTGCGGGGCTGGCGGCCAGTTCCAGATGCAGGTGTCGGGATCCCGGCACCCAGGTGGCCGGCCAATCCAAAGGCAGCTCAAGGCCATCCTCCTGCAGCCGCCCCGTTTGGAAGAAGCGGTGCACTGCCCCTAAGGGCTGACTGGGGATCCGCAGTTGCAGCGCATCCTGCAGCCCCTCCCCTTGTGCCCAAACCCGCAGGGGGGTCTCGCCGGCCCCCAGCACCCGCAGGGGCCATTCCACCCGCTCCGCCCTCTGGGCCGGCACGGTAAGGCGTTGTCGATCCGGGCCTTGCAACGCCAAGTTGGCGGGCACTTCCAGCCCCACCTCCACCGCCTGGGCTTTTGTGGTGCGATTTTGCACAACAGCGGCCAAGGTGAGTTGATCCCCCACCTGGAAAAAGCGAGGGGTGGCCAGGCGCACCAAGAGGTCTTTGCTGACGGCGACGCTGGCCAGGGCGGATCCCACCTGGGTGTCGGCGGTGGCGGCGCGGGCAGTCAAGCGCCAGGTGGTCAGGTTATCCGGCCAGCGCACCTCTACCTGGGCCAGGCCATCGGCGTCGGTAACCAGATCCGGGAACCAGGCAGCCGTGTCGCGAAAGTCTTCCCGCACCTGGACGGCCAGCTTGTCGGCGCCGCCGGGATATTGTTGCGGGAAAGAGGTGGTGGTGGTGACTTGGTTGTCCTGGCGCCCGTAGAAGAAGCGGCGGATATCGGGGGTAAAGTCGGGCCGGAGCAGGTAGAGGGCATTGTCCACGATCCCCAGCCCCACCTCGGCGCTGACCGGCTGCCCTTGGGCATTGCGGGTGCGGATTTGAATTCGGGCCGTCTCCCCCGGCTGGTAGGTGGGCTTATCCGTCTGCAGCTCCACCTGCAAAAAGCGATCCAGCGGCGAGACCCGCAGCAGCGCCTCGTTCTGGTACAGCCGCCGCTCTGGGCCAACGACAGTGGCGGTGACGTAGAGGTTGGGGCGATACTCCTCCCGGATGGGCAGGCGCAGGGTGGCCGTATGCCCCTGCAGGCGCAGCAGTTGTACCTGGTGCAGCCGGGATCCCTCCAGGCCCACCAGCACCGGCAGATCCGGCAGCGGCGAGGCGATCAGGATCTGGGCCTCTTCCCCCACTTCGTAGATCTGGCGATCCGCCACCACCTCCAGGCTGGGCAGGGATCCCCAGCTTTGCAGGGGGCTGCCCGGCTCCACCACCCAGAGAGAGGCGACCTCCTGCACGCGACGGCGGCGGGGATCCCATGCCGTCAACCGCACCCGGTAGTCTCCCGGCTCCAGGTCGGCGGGCAAGCTGAGGGTGAGGCTGCCTTCCCCGTTGACGATCTGAAAAGGCTGCCGCAGCAGGGTACCTTGCCGTTGGTAGGTGCTGCTCTTGGGATCCCAGCGCCAGCGCTCCAGGCTCAGCTCTCCGGTGGCGCTGACGGGGCGGCCATCGTAATCGCGGGCTTGCAGCCGGTAGGTGAGGGTATCCCCCGGAGCGGGCAGATGGCGGTTCACTTCCGCAAACAGAGCAAATTCGCCAGCCGTGACCCAGGCCCGCGCCGATCCTGTTACCGTCCGGCGGCTGATATCGGTCACCTCCACCTCGATGCGCAGTTGCTGCACCTCTTGGGGGCCCCAGTAGCTGTCTTCTTCCCAGTTGAGATCCTGCAGCAGGCGATCCAGGCGAAACTCCGCCCGCCCTTGGGCATCTGTCACCCCTTCCCCTTCCGCCACCAGCCGCCCGTAGCCGCCGTAGTAGGCCGGTTCCTCTCCCAGGTCATTGGCAAAATAGTCTTCTGCCGCAGAACGGGGCAACAGCCCATAGCGCAGGCTCCAGTCGGGGCTGCTGTAAACCCGATAGCGCAACTGGGCCTGGGCCACCGGCGCGCCGAAAAGATACTCGGCCTCCACCTGAGCCTTCAGGGATCCCCCCCGCGCCAGCCAAGGCCGGTCGGGCACCACCGTCACCTCAAACTCCGGTTTGCGGTAGGCTGCCACCCCAAAGTCGGTGGACTCGCGGCTGGATCCCTGGAACTGCCACTCTAGGCTGTAGCTGCCCAGGGGGGTTTCTTCCGGCAATTGAAACTGCCCGTGGACGCTGCCGAAAGCGTTGGTGGCCAGGGTCTGCTCCTCCAGCACATCGCCGTTGGGAGCGGCGAGGGTTACTTGCAGCGGCTGGCCTGCCGGGGGCGGGGTGAGGCGGCCTTGCTCCCGCACCAGGGCGCGAAAATAGACCGTCTGGCCGGGGCGGTAGAGGGGGCGGTCTGGGTAGGCGTAGATGCGGTACGGCTGGTTCCAGCCGTAGGTGTAGCTGCGGGACAAAACCTGCAACGTGTTGTCGGCGCTGCGGCCATAGACCACCAACGAGGATCTCTCCCCCGCCGGCAAGCTAAACTGGGCCAGCCCCTCCTCGTCGGTGGTGGCCGTCAAGGGATCCCCCCACTCCCCAAAAACTTGGATCTGGATCCCCGGCAGAGGACGCAATTCCTGCAAATGCACCGCCTGCACCACCAACTGGCTGGCATCCTGTTTCTGGATTAGGCCCAGGTCGCTTACCAAAAGCCACTCCTCAGAACGGGGCAAAGGTGCACTCGGGTTCAGCGGCTCCTGTCCTTCCGCCTCCAGCCAGTAGGCCCCCGGCGGCAGGATCCCCAGATCCAAGGTGCGGGTCACCTCTTCTCCCCCCAGCGGCTGCTGCCAACGGCGCAGCAGCTCTCCTCGCAGGGTGGAATACAAATCCGGATCCAGGGATCCGTAGCCGAGGGCCAAATTCCGCAAGCGAGGGGATCCCTCCAGATCGGCCAGGGAAAAGCGGTAAACGGCAAACTGCACCGCCCTCAAGCCACTGGCCCTCCACTCCAGCCGCGCCGGCTCGGCGGTCGTGAACACCTGGCTGGTGCTGTATAGGTAGAGGCTGGGGGGCAGAAGCTGCGGGCGCAGGAGAGGAGCAGAAGCTACTGACCCTTCCCGCACCTGCACAGGCCTCTCGCTGAAGACGGTTTCCAGGCCGGATCCCCGCACCGTCACCCGGTATTCCCCAACGGGCAATTGATCCAAGCGATACTCGCCCTCCGCAGACGGGCTGACGCTGCGGCTCACCGGGCCGGCGGCAATCACCTGGACGTTCCCCGGCGCCACCCCTGCCGGCAGCTCCACCCGCCCCGTCAGGGATCCCGTCGGCGGCTCCGACAGCAAAACCGCCAGCCCCACGGCCAAGAACACCCCCAGGGCCACCAACCAGCGCCGCAGCATGGGATCCCTTCCTCCTCCCTATGTGTCCTGGTTGCCCTGGGGACGGGGTCGCTACTTCACCAGCTCGAACACGTTGAACATCGGCAGGTACATGGCCACGATGATGCAGCCCACCATCCCCCCCAAGATCACGATCATCAGCGGCTCCAGCAGGCTGGTGAGGGCGCGCACCGCCTCCTCCACCTCCAGCTCGTAGAAGTCGGCTGTCTTCATCAGCATCGCGTCCAGCTCCCCCGTCTCTTCGCCCACGCTGATCATCTGGATGGCCATGATCGGGAAGACCTTGGCCTTATCCAGGGCCGGGGCGATCTGGCCCCCTTCCGAGATGGATTGGCGGGCGGCGTCGATGGCGTTGGCCACCACCTGGTTGCCGGAAGTGTCGCGCACAATTTCCAACGAAGTCAGCACCGGCACCCCAGAGCGGGTCAAGGCCCCAAAGGTGCGGCAAAAACGGGCCACCGCCGACTTCTGGATCAGATCCCCGAAAATGGGCAGCTTGAGGGCCAGCGCGTCGATGGTCTCCTTGCCGGCGGGGGTGCGATAAAAGCGGCGGAAGGCAAAGAAGACCGCCACCAGAAAGCCCACCAGGCCCAAGCTGTACTGGGGCGTGCGCAGGAACTTGCTGATGTTGATGAAAAACTGGGTAAAGGCGGGCAGCTCACCCCCCAAGTCGTTGTAGATGCTCTCAAACGTGGGCAAGATAAACAGCACCATGCCCAAGAAAATCAAGACAGCCAAGATCGTCACCACCACCGGGTAGGTCATGGCTGACTTGATCTGCTTCTGCAGGCGATCCATGTCCTCCAGCAGCTTGGCCAGGCGGTTGAGCACTTCGTCCAGCACGCCGCCCACCTCCCCCGCCTGCACCATGCTGCAGTAGAGGCCGTCAAAGGCATCCGGATAGGGGCGGATGGAATCGGACAGGTTTTTCCCCGCCTCCACTTCCGCCCGAATCGCCCGCAGGTATTTTTTGAGCTTGGGGTTGCCGGTTTGCTCCTCCATAATGGTGAGGGAGCGCACCATCGACACGCCGGCGTTGATCAGGGCAGCAAATTGCCGCGAGAACACCGCCTTGTCGCGAATGTCGATGGATCCCAGCATCGAGAAATCAAAAGAGGTCTCCAGCGAGAAAAAGGGCTTTTCTTCCTGAATGTCCTCTGGCTTGGCAAAAACGCCCTCTCGGCGCAGCCGTGCACGCGCCTCGGTCAAGTTGTTGGCCACCACCGTCAGGCGTACCAGCTGACCGGCCTTTAACCCCCGAACCTTGTAGCGCGGCATAGCTTACCCCCGATTCAAACTCATGATGAGAGGGTTCGAGTTGTGGGATCCAGCCCCCGAACTTTGGGCAACTAACTTTCTCAGCTAGAGCTTAGCCACAAATTGAGGCGGCGGCCAGAGATCGGCAAGAAGACCTCACCCCGGGACGCGGCGCTGCGGCTCAACGACGGACGGCAACCCCCGCTGGACGCTGGTGTTGAGCTGCCGCGGCTGGCGAGGGCCCGGCAACGTTGCCCAACAGCCGCTGCAACTCCTCAGGGCGAGAGGTCTTGGACATGGCCGTCTCGAAGTCGATCTTGCCCTGCAGGTAGAGGTTGGCCAGATCCTGCTCCAGGGTCTTCATGCCCTGCTTGCCGCCCGTCTGGATGGCCGAGTAGATCTGGGCGGTCTTGCCCTCCCGAATCAGGTTGGCAATGGCCGGCGTCACCACCATGATCTCTTGCACCAGCACCCGCCCGGGCTCTCCCGGCTTGGGGTTGAGGCGGCGGGCCAAAGTTTGCGAGAAGACGGCCTTGAGGGAGTTGGAGAGCTGCACGCGGATCTGCTGCTGCTGCTCCGGCGGGAACACGTCCACCAGGCGATCCACCGTCTGGGCGGCAGAGCTGGTGTGGACCGTGGCAAAGCAGAGGTGGCCGGTCTCGGCGGCGGTGATGGCCAACTGGATGGTTTCTAGATCCCGCATCTCCCCGATCAGGATCACATCCGGATCTTCCCGCATCGCCGCCCGCAGAGCATTGGCAAAGCTCTTGGTGTCTTCGCCCAACTGCCGCTGGTGGATGATGCTGCGGATGGGAGTGTAGATGTACTCGATGGGATCCTCGATGGTGAGGATGTGCTCGGCCCGCTCGCGGTTGATGAAGTCGATGATAGCGGCCAAAGTGGTGGACTTGCCGGATCCCGTCGGGCCGGTCACCAACACCAGGCCCCGAGGCAGACGGGCCATCTCCTTACACACATCCGGCAGGCCCAGCTTGTCGATGTTGGGGATCTCAGAGGCCAGCGCCCGCATGGCGCAGGCGTAGGTGCCGCGATCCCGGTAGACGTTGACGCGGAAGCGCCCGATCCCGCGCACGCCGTAGGAGCAGTCCAACTCCCAGTTCTGCTCCAGGTGTTTGCGCTGGGTGTTGTTCAACATGCTGAAAATGAGCCGCTGCACCTCCTCAGGGGTGAGGGGCTCGTGCTCGGTTGGCTGGAGTTCGCCATTGATGCGGAAATAGGGGGGCAAACCGGCTGAGATGTGGATGTCAGAACCGCCCCTGCGGACGATTTCTTCCATCAGGTCTTCGATCATGAGTTGTGGCATAGGGCTGGTGTCTCCAATCGGTAAGCTGAGTCAGGCTGGGTTCGACCTAGGAGTTGTCGATGAAAAACCCTTCTAAAGCCGGGCTAGAGGCAACCCTCCAGGACTCGTATAGGACTGTTATAATCAGCACCTTGGCGGCGTCAAGAGCCAGGCGCCTTGTCTAAAACTTCGGCGTCAGGCAGTAGGGGCAATCCATCCAGTCTACCTGCAGGGCGGCGCCACAGTTGCGGCAGGTGCTAAGGGCCTTGGCACGGGCCTTCAGCTCCGTTTCCAAACCCTTGTCGGTGAGGATAACCCGATCTACCTCCTCCAGCGTGGTCAGGCCCTGCTTTACCAGCATCAAGCTGTAGGCGAGCAGGGTTTTCATGCCGCTTTCGACAGCGGCTTCCTTGATGACCTCCGTGGGAGCCCCCTTGTTGATCAACTCGGCCAGGCGGTCGTTCATGCGCATGAACTCGTACACCCCCACGCGGCCTTTGTAGCCCACGCCCCCACATTTCTCGCAGATGGGCTTGCCGGTGGCTTTGCGCTGCTCGATCTCTTTGGGGGAGAGCTTGTTGGCTTTGTAGAAGGTGAGCTGTTCGCCGTCGCCGCTGAGGCTGAGGCCATAGCGGGCCAACTCCTCGGATGTGGGGTGGTACGGGATCCGACACTCGGTACATACCCGACGCATCAAGCGCTGGGCCAGCACCCCCAGCAACGAGCTGGAGATCATAAATGGCTCGATCCCCATCTCCGTCAGACGGGCAATGGCGCCAGGGGCATCGTTGGTGTGCAGGGTGGTCAACACCAAGTGGCCCGTGAGGGAGGCTTCGATGGCGGTTTTGGCCGTCTCGTGGTCGCGGGTTTCCCCCACCAGGATCACATCCGGGTCTTGCCGCAAGAAAGCGCGCAGGATCATGGCAAAGTCCATGCCCTTTTCTCGGATCACCTGCACTTGGGTGATCCCCGGCAGGGAGTATTCGATGGGATCCTCGGCGGTGCTGATGTTGATGCCGGGATCGTTCACTTCTGCCAGCGCCGAGTAGAGGGTGGTGGTTTTCCCGGATCCGGTGGGCCCGGTTACCAAGATCAGGCCAAAGGGTCGCCTGACAACCTCCTTGAAGCTGGCCAGGGTCTCTGGGTCGGTGATCAGCTTGTCCAGGCCGAGCTGGGTGGCGGAGTTGTCCAGAATCCGCAGCACGATCTTCTCCCCGTAGCGGGAGGGCAGGGTGCTGACGCGGAAATCCACCTTGCGCCCCTTGAAGACGCGGCGAATCCGCCCGTCCTGGGGCATGCGCCGCTCGGCAATGTTCAAATTGGACATGATTTTGAAGCGAGCGGTGAGGGCGGGGACGATCTTCTTGGGAAAGTTTTCAAAAGCCTGCCGCAGCACCCCATCCTTGCGGAAGCGGATGCGCAGGTATTCTTCCTGCGGCTCGATGTGGATGTCCGACGCCCCGTCTTGCAGCGCCTTGATTAGGATTTGGTTGGCCAATTTGACGATCGGGGCATCGTCTGCCGATTTGAGCTGCTGCTCCAGGGATCCCTCGCCGGCCTCATCGGCAGCCACATCCTCAATAGCATCCAGATCGATTTCGGCAGTGTTGACCACCACCTCTTCTTCTTCTTCTTCCTGTTGGGCAGCAGCCGCGTCGTTGATCCCCTTGATGGCCAGCAGCTCCGCCTGGGCATCCATGTAGCGGTTGATCAGGGCGTCGAAATCCCGCTGGGTGAAGACCCGCCGCTGCAGCTTCAGCCCCTGGATGCGGAAGCGCCGCTGGATGTCGTCCAGCGCCTGCAGGTTGTCCGGCCTGACCATCGCCACCAGCACTTGGTTGTCTTGGCGGCGGATGGGCAAGAACTTGTAGCGGTTGCAGATGTCGAGAGGCAAGAGCGAGTCGATGAGCCCGATCATCTCCGAGATCTCCACCGGCTCCAAATCGATGTCGAGGGGGGGGATCCCGTAGATGATTTTCAGCTCAAAGAGCTGCTGCCGCTTGTAGGCCCGCTCCAGGTCAGGGGTGATCTCTTTGCCGACAATCTCTTTGACCACCAGGGCTAGGGCCTTGCTGCCCCCTTCGCGATCGGCTTTGAGGGCGTTTTGGATGTCCTGGATTTGCTTATCGTCGGCAAAGCCCAGCTCTTTGAGCTTGCGGCCGAAAGGAGTGATGCTGACGTTGGCAATGGCCAGGGCTTTGCTGGCCGCAACGCTGCGACGGGTTAGAGGAGTAGGAAGGTCATTCATGCTGCCGGGCCACCCAGGATGTATTTACATAATGACTGCAGTTAACCGCAGGGATCAACGGTGGGGACATGCAGGCCTGCGCGTCCCAAAGGGCGCTGCCCATGGCCTTACTATGCCCCAACTTGGTTGAAACTTAAATCCCCCTTCCTAGTTCCGGCAGGGTGGTGACGCCTGTCTGGTCAGGCCGGGATCTTCGCCGGATCCACGGGGCCGGTTGGGGGCCTGCTTCCAGAGAGGGATCAGCTTAAGATGGGGAGCAGGCCGGCGGCTTGCGAGCCTTTCCGACGGGAGAAGCCTGCTAACTTGTCCCCTTTCTCGAGACAGCTTCTGCCAATGGCTGAGATCGGTCGAAAATAGGGCGGGCAACGCCAAGCTGATGGGAAATTCGGGGGACAAGCTAAGCTCAAAGGGACGGAGTCGGCCCAACTTGTTCAGGATTACCTCGCTGCAACTGCCCATGCGGCTCTACGTCGAACCCTTTACCGTTCACAAGCGCTATGCCCTCACCCTCAGCCGCGGCACCTATACCGAGGCCACGCTGGCCTGGGTGCGGATCGAAGAGGAGGGGATCGAGGGCTGGGGGGAGGCCTGTCCTTTCTCGGTGAGCGAGGACTGCCACCAGTCTTTGGAGGATATCTTGGTGGGTTTGGAGGTGGCCAAAGGGATCCTACGCCGCCACTCCCCCTGGGAGCGGCAGGCCATTGAGGCGGAACTGCTGCGGGCCGGGATCCCTTCGGCGGCGCGGGCAGCAGTAGACATGGCCCTGCACGATTGGATGGGCAAACGTCTGGGGATGCCCCTGTGGCAGGTGTGGGGACTGGATCGCTCCCGCATCCCGCCCACCACTTTGACCATTGGCATTTCCACCCCTCAGGCGGCCCGCCAGCGTGCCTTGGCCTGGATGGAACAGACCCAAGCGCGGGCCTTCAAGATCAAGCTGGGCAGCGACTTGGGGCTGATGGCGGATCAGAACATGCTGATTGCTGTACAAGAGGTGATCCCGCTGGGATCCCTGATTACAGTGGATGCCAACGGCGCTTGGACGGTGGAACAGAGCCTGAGCATGAGCAATTGGCTGGCGGGGCAGGGGGTGAGCTACCTGGAGCAGCCCTTGGAGAGGGGACAGGAGGCGAAGCTGATCACCCTCTGGCACGAGTCGAAGCTGCCCATCTTCGTGGATGAGAGTTGTTTCGACAGCCGCGATATTCCCGCCCTGGTGGATCGGGTGCACGGCATCAACATCAAGCTGATGAAGTGCGGCGGCCTTAGCGAAGCCTGGCGCATGATCCACACCGCCAAAGCCTATGGGCTCCAGGTGATGCTGGGCTGCTACAGCAACACCGCCCTGGGCAACACGGCGGCGGCCCACCTAGCGCCGCTGGTGGACTACGTGGACTTAGACAGCCACCTCAATCTCATCGACGATCCCTTTTCCGGGGCTTCGGTGCAGGAGGGCTGTCTCATCCCCACCGACCGACCCGGCCTAGGGGTGGAGTTGCGGGAGTAGGACCATGCTCTCCAGTCAAACTCGGGTGGCCATCCTGCTCCACGGCGGCCTGTTGGGGGAGCACGGCAAAACAGGGCTGGGGCTATTGCGCTATGGGCCTTTTCCAGTGGTGGCCGTCATCGATCGGGAGCAGGCGGGGAGATCCCTGGCCCAACTCACGGGCATTGCCAAAGACATTCCCATCGTAGCCTCGGTGCAAGAGGCGCTGGTTTACGGCCCCGAGGTGTTGGTGATTGGGATCGCTCCTTCCGGCGGCCAGTTGCCCCCTGAGTGGCGGGAGGAGCTCTGCCAAGCCCTGCAAGCCGGCTTGTCTTTAGCAAACGGGCTGCACACCCCCCTAGCGGAAGATGCCCAGTTGCGGCAGTGGCTGCAGCCGGGAGCCTGGATCTGGGACATTCGCCGCGAACCCCCTGGTCTGGGAGTAGGGAGGGGCCTAGCTCGCTCTCTCCCCTGTCGGCGGGTACTGACGGTGGGCACCGACATGGCCGTCGGCAAAATGTCCACCAGCCTGGAACTGCACCGGGCCAGCCTGAAGCGCGGCCTGCGCTCCCGCTTTTTGGCCACCGGACAAACCGGGATCCTCATCAGCGGCGATGGGATACCCCTGGATGCGGTGCGGGTGGACTACGCCAGCGGCGCTGTGGAGCAACTGGTGTTGCGCTATGGATTTGACCACGACATCCTGCACATCGAAGGCCAGGGATCCCTGCTCAACCCCGCCTCTACAGCAACCCTGCCCCTGTTGCGGGGATCCCAGCCCACCCACTTGATCTTGGTCCACCGAGCTGGGCAAACCCACATCAAAGGGATGGACTACGTACCCATCCCTCCCCTGCGTAAGGTCATCGAGCTGTACGAACAGGTGGCCAGAGCTGCCGGCGCCTTTGCCCCCGTGCCGGTGGTGGGGGTGGCCCTCAATACCTTCGGTTGGGAGGAGGAAGCCGCCCTGGCCCAGATCCGCCAGGTGGAAGTGGAGACCGGGCGGCCCTGTACCGACGTGGTGCGCTTTGGGGCGGATCCCCTCTTGGATGCCATTCTCTCGACAGGCTAGCCTCAGGGATCTCCCTTAGGGCGAGTTTCGCTGTCGAGCACTTCCAGGATGGCCTTGGCGGCGCGGGCCAAAACTCCCGGCTCCCCCAGCGCTGCCCGCATAGCAGCATAGTCGGCCTGCAGTTGGGTGCGGCGCTCGGGCCGAGTCAGCAGCTCCAAGGCCAGTTGGGCGACTCGCTCTGGCTGGGCCTCCTCCTGGAGGAGTTCCGGCACAATGGGGCGCATCAGCACCAAGTTGGGGGGAGACATAAAGGGCACCGACACCTTCAGCCAATGGCGGGCCAGCCAAAAGGTAATTGGGTTGAGGCGGTAGATCACCACCTGCGGGATCCCCAAAATGGCCGCCTCCAGGTTGACAGTTCCCGACTTGGCCAGCACCAGGTCGGCGGCCGCCAACAGCAGGTGATGCGCCTTCGGAGGCGAAGGGCGAGGCAAGAGAAGGGTGAGATCCTCCAGCCCATAGCGGCGGGCGGCTTGGGCAATCGGGGCGGCAAAGCGGGGCGAGGCCAGCGGCGCCCAAAACCGCACCTGGGGCAGGCGAGCCCGCAACAGCCGCGCTGCCTGGAGCAAGATGGGCAAAACCGAGCGCAGCTCCTGGCGGCGGGAGGCCGGCAGCAGCGCCACCACCATCGCTTCCTCAGGGATCCCTAACTCAGCCCTGGCCTGAGCGCGACCGGGTACACTCGCCAAAATATCCAGCAGGGGGTGGCCCACATAGCAAACCTGGGCACCTGCTGCGGCGTAGTAGCGGGCTTCTTCAGGGAAAATCGCCACCATCAGTCGCATCTGCTGGGCTAGCCGGTAAGTGAGGCGGCTGTTGGGCGACCACACCCATTCCTGGGGGGCAATGTAGTAAACGGCAGGGATGCGTCGCCGCTGCAACAGGCGGGCGATGCGGCTATTGATGCCGATGTAATCCACCAGGATGGCCAAATCAGGCGGGTCTTGCGCCAGGAAGCGGCGGATCTTCCACTCCGTCCATAGGGCAGGGCCGACGAAGGGGAGAGCCTCCAGAATGCCGATAGAGCTGATCTCCGTGGTGCGGTGCAACAGATTGGCCCCCGCAGCGGCCATCTCCTCTCCCCCAACTGCCGTGATGCGTAGGTGCGGGCGTTGGCGCAGCAACTCGCGGATGAGATGGCCGGCCTGCAGATCCCCGGAGACTTCTCCGGTGCAGATAAACAGATGGCTCACAGGTCGTCCTCTTCTCTGCTGCGGCGCAAGGCCGGCAGAGGGCCGCGCCGTTGGGGTTGGGAAAGGGAATCTTCCAAAAATTGCAGCAGATGGAGCAGGGATCCCGTCTCGTCCACCAGCTCTTTCCCCTGCAGGGAGAAGATGCTAGAGCCCCCCTCGCTTCGCAGACTCTCCCGCAGCGTTTGCAGCGCTTTTTCCAGGGGCAAACCGGAACGGTAGAGGAGCCGGTAGGCCTGCCGCAAGGCCGCCAGGGATCCCTCCATCCCCTTGGCTCGCCGCAACCCCACCAAGTTAAGGCCCCGGATGCGGGCCGGGTGCCCCTCCACCAACATGTAAGGCGGCACGTCGCGATCCACCCGGCTCATGGCCCCCACCATAGCCAGGCGCCCCACACGGGTAAACTGGTGGATCCCGACCATGCCGCCGATGCGCGCCTGCGACTCAATGTGAATGTGGCCAGCCAGGGAGACAGCGTTGGTGATCACCACCTGATTTTCGATGACGCAGTTGTGGGCGACGTGGACGTAGGCCATCAGCAGGTTGTGATCGCCGACCACCGTCGCTTCCCCTTCATTGGTGGCTCGGTTGATGGTGACGAACTCGCGGATGCGGTTGCCCTTGCCGATCACCACCTGAGAGGGCGCGCCGCTGTACTTCAGATCCTGAGGCTCCCTGCCCAGCACCGCCCCCGGAAAAATCTGGTTGTCCTCGCCAATATCTGTCCAACCATCGATCACCACGTGGGCCCCCACCACCGTACGGGCGCCAATGCGCACATGCTCGCCGATAACCGCATAGGGGCCAACTTGTACCGTCTCGTGCAACTCAGCCTTCGGATGGATCACCGCTGTGGGATGAATCCGAACAGAGGAGTTGGGAGTGGATCCCGCTGAAGCCAACGAACTCATTTCTAACCTAGCCAGCAAATGTAGCTACGCTCCCAACCCTGCGATTAGGGCTTGCTTGGGGAGGGCACAATCCTCCACCGCTCTGCTGTGAAACTCCGACCGGGAGGTGAAAGCAGCACTTGACATGCCCCTATCCCAACACTTTAGCAGGGTCTTTCCACGCCAAGTTGCCTCCGCTGGGCTCCTCCTCGATGGGGAAAACAGATGGCCACCCCCCACTTGCCCCGCGGTTGCGGAGCGCCAAAGGCCCCGCTGCTGGCCGCTGTTGGCCCATCAATCCACCAGGGAGAACATCAGCTCCCCTTCGGTCACCAACTGTCCCCCCACCTGGGCCCGACAAAACATCTTGCCGATGCGTTTTTGCCGGATGGTGAGCAAATTGGCTGACAGCAGCAACTGATCCCCCGGCAGCACGGGGCGGCGGAAGCGAACGCCATCGATGCCGGCAAAGAGAGCCAACCGCCCAGCCACATCCGGCAACTTGGTCAACACGATCCCCCCCAACTGCGCCATGGCCTCGACGATCAGAACGCCGGGCATGATCGGTCGGTTGGGGAAGTGCCCCTGGAAAAAGGGCTCGTTGAAGGTGACGTTTTTCAGGCCCACCGCCCGTTGCCCTGGTTGATACTCCACCACGCGATCCACCAGCAAAAAAGGGTAGCGATGGGGCAGGATCTCCAGGATTTGATCCGTGGTGAAGACGGGGGGAGCGGTTGCCAACTGGGCAGCTGCTTCAGCCGAGAGAAGAGGTGGAGGAGAGACATCAGAGGACATAGTAACCCACAGAGCCAGAAGACAAACCGTGAAACCGTGACGTACTCCCGCACTCATGCTGACGCATAGAGTGCAGGCTTCATGGCTTACGCCACGCTTCGCCAACAGTGACTCCTGCCCAATGGCAGGACATTTCCTGAGCTTGAAGAACGGGACGCCCCACCGCTCTGGATTTGATAACTCGCGCCGAGTTGTGATCCCGTGACAGCCTTAGCCCGCAGGAGGGGCAATCGTGCCACCGCTCATGCAGCTTTTTGGGCACCTCACGACCACACCCCGAGCACCCTTGACTGCTGCCGCGGGGATCCCCTGCAATCGTCAACAGCCCAGCTCTTTCAGCCTTGGCTGCCAGAATTTGCAGGAACTGCCCCCACCCAGCATCATGCACAGATTTGGCCAGTCGAGTCCTCGCCAGACCTTTGATGTCCAACGCCTCATGGGCTATGTGCTTTCTTGTCTGCAAAAGTTTGCGGGCAGTTTTGTGGTGAAAATCTCGGCGCTGGTTGGCTACTTTCTGATGTGCCTTGCTCAACCTCTTGACCGCTTTCTGGTAGCGGTTTGGCCTCTTCTGCTTGCGCGATACAGACCGTTGCAGCCGCTTGAGGGGCTTTTGCGCCCTACGGTAATGCTGAGGAACCTCAACCGCCTCACCCTCATCGGTGACCAAGAAAGAGCTTAGCCCCAGGTCTATCCCCATCGTGTTTTCCCACGTTGGGGGGTCAGGGCTCCATTCCGGGACAGACGAATCTTGTAAGCTCAAGGTCACATACCACCCATCCACCTTGCGGGTGATGGTGGCCGTTTTGATAACAAACCCCTCAGGCAAAGGACGGTGTTGGACCAGCTTGACCGGCCCAATCTTGGGCAGATGGATAAACTGCCCTCGAATGCAGTCCTGCTTCATCTGGGGGAAGGTGAAGGAGCGATACCGCCCAACACCCTTAAACCTGGGCCTGCCTGCCCGCTTGCCGTTACAGTCACCTTTTAGCCATCGGTCAAACGCTCTTTGCACTCGTTCTACACAGTCTTGGAGCACCTGGGAATGAATCGCTTGGTATTCGGGGAAGAGAGCCTTTGTGTTTACCAAGTCTCGTTTCTGTGAGTAGAAATCGGGCTTGTCTTTCAACTCAGGCAGATGGCAGACCGTCAAGGAGCAGGCATGGATATTGCAGCGATTCTGCTCCCACCCGTTGAACCGTTCTGCCAGGCGATAGTTGTACTGCTTACGCAGCAGCTCCAGCCACTCACCCATCAGGGCGACTTGGCTAGCAGTAGGGCGCAAGCGGTACTGGTAAGCGGTTCTCATGATGAATGCATTGTACCTGTTGAACGCTCCCGCCTCTCATCCCGACTCTGACCGGCCCGCCCCCCCTATATCCCCCCGTATACGGGGGGACTGGGGGGCTGGGGGACTGGGGGGTACAGAGCGGGGCTTCCAGGACTACGTCCCGCTAGCGCGAACGGCGGATTAGCTAAAGCCCGCATGGGCGGGCATTGAACCCAAAGCAAGGCCGCACAGAGAAATTGCAGCAGGCCAGGAACTTTTCACCCATCCCAGCAGCCGGGATCCCCCTCAAAACGAAGAGCGAGATTCCACCCCACCGAGGCAAAGGGGATCCCTTGCTTGCTCTTGAGCTGGCTCCACCTGCAGGGATCCACTCTTGAGCAACTGCTCAGCCAAACGGTGGTGGAGGGCGTGGCCCGCCTTGTAGGCCACAATGTGCCCCTGCAAGCGGCAGCCCAACAAGCTGAGATCTCCTAGTAAATCTATCAGCTTATGGCGCACCGGCTCATCCGGGAAGCGCAACGGCCCCAACCACTCGGTTTTGCTGCAGACGATAGCATTTTCCAAGCTGCCCCCCTGAATCAGCCCCTGTTGGCGGGCCAGCTCCGCATCCTGTTGGCGGGCGAAGGTGCGGGCCGGGGCAATGGATTGGACAAAGTCCGCCCTGTTCTCCCGCCAGCTCAGCCACTGTTGGCCGATAGGGCAGTCGGCAAAATCGATGCCATAGGTAAAGCGAAACCCGGGGTAGGGCACGGCGCTGACAAAGGCTTCCCCTGCCCAGACCGTGACCGGCTCCTGGATCACCCCCAGCAGGGCCGGCTGCTCCTGGGCCAGGATCCCGGCTTGGGCAACGGCCTCCACAAAGGGCAGGGCGGAGCCATCCAGAATCGGCAGCTCCGGCCCCTCCACCTCGATGCGGCAGTTGTCGATGCCCAGCACGTAAAGAGCGGCCAACAAGTGTTCCACCGTCTGCACCTGGACAGGGGGGGATCCCTGCTGTAAACGGGTGCAGAGAGCGGCAGGGGCCAGGGATCCCAACCGAGCGGGGATGGGAGGGGAGCCCGGCTGATCCACCCGCACAAAGACTCGACCGCTGCTGGCAGGGGCCGGATGCAGGCTACAGCGAACCGGCAGGCCGGTGTGCAGGCCCACCCCCTCTAGGGAAATAGAGCTGGCCAAGGTGTGTTGTTGTTCTCTCATAGGTCTCTATGGCCAACGCTCTTGGCCCCGGTCGAAAACGCGATAGTAGAGTTCCCGATAGCCAACGCGCAGGCTGCTGCTGGCGTCTGCCAATTTGCCTTTGCGACTGCCGTAGGCGCTGAACACCTCGTAAGTATCTCCCTCAAAGAAAAACGAGGAGACATCGGAAACCTCTTCCCCCCCCAACAACTGCCAACGCCCCCCCCGAAATCGCAGCCGGTAGTGGGCCCTGTCCAAGCTACCGGAGGGGCGGTCGATGGCGGCGTCGATGCGGCCCTCGTACTCCGGCGGCTCGGCTCCTGCTATGGGTCGAACCTCGACGGAGATATCGCGGTAACGGCAGTTGGGGCGGCTGCACAGGCGGATCGAGCGCATGGCCTCGGCAATGGCTTCCAGCCGCTGTCGCGCCTCGGCCAGAGAAAAGTGCTCCGCACCGCTATCGCGAACGAGCTGGGGCGACACCTGAGTCGGCTCTGCTGCTGGGGAGAGCGACGAATGGGCAGCCAAGGCTGGGGATCCCCAGCAGCACCCCAGCAGCAATAGGCACATCCAACTCAGCCAACGGCGGTAGGCGGATCCCATCGGCGCAATCTATGACAAGATCTAACTCCTCTACTTTAGGGGATCCCTATCTGCGATTTCTGAGCAATGCCGGCATCGTCCAACTGGGCTCAGGAGCGATTGGCGCAGGTACGCCTTGTGTTAGTGCGGCCGGCAGGGCCGCGCAATCTCGGGGCCATTGCCCGCGTGATGAAAAACATGGGCCTGCGGCAGTGGGTGTTGGTGGATCCCCAATGCGATCCCCTCGACGCAGAAGCAGTCACCATGGCCGTGCATGCGACGGACTTGCTCCGCCAAGCCCGGCAGGTGCCAACCTTAGCCGAGGCCCTTCAGGGATGTGTGCAGGTATTCGGGACAGCAGGCCGCCGCGAGCCCTACCCGCCCGAATGGCAAATTCAGTCTCCCCGCCAGGCTTTCCCGGAGCTGCTGGCTGCCGGCCCTGCCGCTCTGGTGTTTGGCCCTGAAGATCGGGGCTTGAGCAACGAAGAGCTGGCCCTCTGCCATCGCCAGATCCAGATCCCCACCGATCCGGCCTACCCTTCCCTGAACTTGGCCCAGGCAGTGGGCATCTGTTGCTACGAGCTGCGCACCCTCCTCTGCCAGAATCTTCCCCCGCCAGTGACCAGCTCTGGGATCTCAAAGCCGGCTCCCTTCGAGCTGCTGGAGGGTTTTTTCGGCCACCTGGAGGCGCTGTTGCTGCAAATTGGCTACCTGCACCCCCACACCGCTCGCCGCAAGATGCTCAAGCTGCGCGCCCTCTTTCACCGCGCCGGCCTGACCCTGTCCGAGGTGGCCCTGTTACGCGGGATCCTGCGACAACTCCAGTGGAGCCAAAAATCTTCTCCTCGAGAACCCCCAAAAAAAGAGGATCCTCATCCTGCTGAGAGTGGATCCTAGCTGCCGCGGCCTCTGGCCGGCTGCCTCTGAAAACAAACCTCTGGGAACTGAGACAAGGGAATCCAGCTAGGTCTGGATGGTCTCCCTGCGGCAAACTTGATTTGACGGAGAGGGTGGGATTCGAACCCACGGTGGCTTGCGCCACGACAGTTTTCAAGACTGCTTCCTTAAACCACTCGGACACCTCTCCAGAACCTATCTTAGGCTGTGCAGTTGCCGCTTGTGCAGCTCGAGGGGTCCTGCTATCCCTGCTAACGGGTTGTGGGGAGGAATGGGGATCCGCTATAACCCACTGAGGGATCCCTGGCTATGCGATGAGAGGACATTTTTGCCCAGGTCAGGTGCAACTTCTGGCTTGGCTGTCGCTAGCGTTGTTGGCTGCCTGTCGCCCTTGGCCAGACGCATCTCCTTCCGAAGCTGCCCCCCCGGATCCGGTGCTGCGCCACATCGGCGAAGATGGCACCCATTTTGAGGCTTCCGTGGGCGATACCCGCGCTCTCCCTCCCCACTTCCCGCACCAGTTGCGCTTGCCCGACGCCACCGTCATCTCTTCGGGGCAAATTTGGGATCAGGAAGGAGGGCTTGCCTCCCTGATTTTGCAGACCTCTCAACCTCTCTCGGAGATCGCCGCCTACTACCGCCGCACCCTCTGGGGCCGGGGCTGGGATCTCCTCTCCGATCTCGAGCAGGCCGGCGGCATCCGCACGCTGGTGTTCGAGTCTCCCCCTCGCCCCGACAGGCCGCCCCAGCAGGCGGTCATCCAAGTGGGATCCCCCCGCCGCGGGCCGGATCAGGTGGAGTATCGCGATATCCTGATTTTGCTGAGTACCGTCGTCCCTGGCGGCGAAGCGCAGCCTGCCGCTGCAGCCGCTCCCTAGAGCATGCCCGTCTATACTCAAGCGATTGAAATTGCCGCTGGCGTGGCCCAGGTGGAGCGCTGTCTAATCGATCCAGCGCTGATGCGGCGCTGGCTCAACCCCCTGTTGGGCTGTGAGGCGCTGGGATCCCCCACTGGGCAACTGGGCAGCCGCTACCGCTTTTTCCTGCGCCTGCCGCTGGTTTCCCCCAGCCTAGACTGCGTGATCGCCGAGCGGGCCGAGGGCCTGGTGCAGTGGCAGTTTGAGGGTTTTTTTCAGGGCACCGACCGCTGGGAATGTTGCCCCCAGCCGCTGGGAACGCTATTGGTAAACCGCTTTGAGTTTTGCATCCCCAACCCTTGGGTGGCGGCAGGGTTCTATCTGGTGGCAGCGGAGCTGACCCGGCACGACATGCGGGCACAACTGCGACGGCTAAAGGCAGTGGCCGAGGCTTTGGGTTAGGCTGGTGGCAGGTAGTAAAGAAACGTAAAAAATGGCAATGACCAGCAACAGCAGCCTGTTCAACCGTCGCTTTTTCGACAACTTCATCCCCCAGCCGGCCAACAGCCCTCTGCAGATTGGCGAGCTGGCCCCTGACTTTGAGCTGCCCAATGTGCACGGGGATCCCGTGCGCCTGTCGGACTACCGCGGCCAAAAGCCGGTGGTTCTGGCCTTTACCCGCATCTTTACAGAAAAGCTCTTCTGCCCCTTCTGCTACCCCCACATCCAGGAGCTGAAGGCCCGCTACGAGGAGATCCGGGCTCTGGGAGCAGAGCTGCTGATGGTTACCAGCACCGACCCGGTGCAAAGCCAACAGATCCAAGCCGACCTGGAACTGCCCTATCCGCTGCTGGTGGATCCGGAGTGCAAAACCTTTCGGCTCTACGGCGTCGGCCAAGCCCTGGGGGCGCCCCTGCCAGGCCAGTTCATCGTGGATCGCGAAGGGAGGCTGCGCTATAAGCACCTCTTCTCCTTTGCCGAGCCCAACGCCAGCACCGACGAGGTGCTGCGGGTCTTGCGAGAAGGGCTAGCCAGCGGCTGGGATGGAACCCGCCGGGTGGCTCCCGTGCCCTTTTTCTAAGCCTTCCTAGGCAAGCCCGGAAGAGGAGAGGAAAGAGGTGGTCTTTGCGCGGCTGGCCCAGAATAGCGCCCGTCAGGCGGAGATCCTAGAAGTAGTCCTGCGCCACGGCTGGGACTACATGCGGCGCTTGCTCTCTTTGGGCAAGGCGGAAGAGCCGCAACTGCCACCACCCCTGGTGCTGCGCAACATCCTGGTGGATCTGGGGCCGGTCTATGTGAAGCTGGGCCAGTTGCTGAGCACCCGCCCCGACCTGCTGCCGCGGGAGTATATCGAGGCCCTCAGCACCCTGCAGAGCAATGTGCCCCCCGTGCCCTGGAACGCGGTGGAGATCCTGCTGCGCCAGCAGTTGCGAAAGCCGCTGGAACAGGTATTCAGCAGCCTCGACACGGAAGCGGTGGCGGCGGGATCCATTGCCCAGGTCCATCGCGCCCATCTCGTCAGCGGCGAAGCGGTGGCCCTCAAGATCCAGCGGCCCGGCGTGGAGGCAATAGTAGAGCGGGATACAAGGCTCATCCGCAGCATTGCTGAATTGGTGGCGCAAACAGAATTTGGCCGGCTGGCAGACGTGGTGGCCTTGGCGGATGAGTTTTGCCGGGCCATTCAGGCGGAGCTGGACTTTACCCAGGAAGCCCGCCACACGGAGCAGCTGCGGCAACGCCTGCAGGCTGGCCGTTGGTTTGATCCCAACCAACTGGTGGTGCCGCGCGTCTATTGGGCTCTTACCACCCCCAAGGTGCTGACCCTGGAGTGGATCGAAGGAAAGCCACTCCTGGAGGCGGATCGCAGCGACGCCGAGCCGCAGCAGCTTGCCCGCCTGCTCACCCGCGCCTTTTTCCAGCAGATCTGCATCGACGGCTACTTCCACGCCGATCCCCACCCCGGCAACTTGTTCTATTTGGGATCCGGTCGCGTAGCCCTCTTGGACTGCGGCATGATTGGGCGGCTGGATCCGCGCACGCAGCAGATTGTGCTGGAGCTGATTTTGGCCATCGTCAGCCTGGATGCCCAGCGCTGTGCCGAACTCACCCTGGAGCTGGCCCTGCCGGAAAGCCCCAGGGGCCGCTTGCGGGATCCCGCCGTCAGCCTGGCCCAGTTGCAGCGGGAATACGAGCGTCTTTTGCGGCAGTACTACACCCTAACTGTGGCCGAGCTGGATTTTAGCCAGCTTTTCTCCGAGATCCTGCAAGCAGCGCGGCGCAACCAGATCCGCATCCCCGGCAACCTGGGGCTGTGCGCCAAGGCCCTGGCCAATCTGGAAGGGATCGCCCGCCAGCTCACCCCAGACTACAATCTGCCGGAGCAAATTCGCCCCCTGATGGCGGACGTGTTTCGGCAGCAGTTGCTGGGGGAAGCTCCCCTACCCTCGCTGCTGCGCACAGCCTTGGACCTGAAAAACCTCTCGCTGCAGTCGCCGCGGCAATTGGAAGTGCTGCTCAGCCGCATCACCTCGGAAACCCAACGCTGGAACCTCACCATCCAAGAGCTGGAAGACCTCCGCATCAGCCTGGATCAGTCGGCCAACCGCCTCTCCTACAGCATCCTGGTCGGATCCCTGATTATCGGCGCCGCCATCATCTCGGCGCAAACCCAGCGCTTCCAGGTCTTCTGGCTGAGCGAGCTGCTTTTTGGCGCCGCCAGCCTCTTGGGACTGTGGCTCATCCTCAGCATCCTCCGCTCCGGTCGCCTGCGCAATTAGCCCCTAGCTCGGACTTGCCAGGGATCCCGATCCTAGCCATGTTGCCAAAAGCACATAAAAACGGTATCAACGCTTCTGCGAGCGCCTCGCCAAAACCCGCAAAAGCCGATTTTTTCGTTGACCCGCTCGATGCCTTGCGCCACAAGGCTTTCAGGCCTCTCACCCCTCCTCTGCAAGGCCTTTTTTTGCCCTCTTCGACCGACCCCCTCGCAAATAGGCCTTGCATTCCTTGCCCCGCTTGGGTTTAATAAGGGTAGAGTTCCCCCTTCGGGGGGATCCCTAGAAATTGGAAACGCTATCTACAGGGTAAGTAGATTAGAGGGGGACGTCTTCCGTTCCCCCTTCGGGGGGATCCCTAGAAATTGGAAACGACTGACCTCAACATCTATAAGGCCCACGTTAGCCCTGCTAGTTCCCCCTTCGGGGGGATCCCTAGAAATTGGAAACCCGCTTTAACGACTGCTGGGTCTTTTTCATAACCCAGGTTCCCCCTTCGGGGGGATCCCTAGAAATTGGAAACACTCCAAGCTGCTCGTACCTGGCTAACCGCGGAGCGGCGGTTCCCCCTTCGGGGGGATCCCTAGAAATTGGAAACGCTTGAGACAAGTCTCAAGCGGGGCGTAGACCCAGAAGATCACTAGTTCCCCCTTCGGGGGGATCCCTAGAAATTGGAAACTTTAGCTGACCCTTGCCGGCGGGGCGCGGGCATCACCACCACGTCGTTCCCCCTTCGGGGGGATCCCTAGAAATTGGAAACGCTCATAGTACGTAGTATCAACGGTAAAACAATGTACTGGAAGTTCCCCCTTCGGGGGGATCCCTAGAAATTGGAAACTTACCATCAATGCCATGATGTGGGGCATTGATGGTCTACGTTCCCCCTTCGGGGGGATCCCTAGAAATTGGAAACGTTCGGTTCGGACGACCTTACC
The DNA here is from genome assembly GCF_054061455.1 of Thermostichus sp. OS-CIW-20. Lineage (NCBI taxonomy): Bacteria > Bacillati > Cyanobacteriota > Cyanophyceae > Thermostichales > Thermostichaceae > Thermostichus > Thermostichus sp. OS-CIW-20. The sequence continues at coordinate 7,143 of NZ_JBSSEF010000027.1, read as the reverse complement.
GGATTACCTGGCGAGTTCCCCCTTCGGGGGGATCCCTAGAAATTGGAAACCATTTGAATTTGTAGTGATGGAGGGACGTTGATGCTGAGTTTTGTTCCCCCTTCGGGGGGATCCCTAGAAATTGGAAACGCCAGTCCATCATGGACAGCCCAAAACTAGAATTCATCTAGAGTTCCCCCTTCGGGGGGATCCCTAGAAATTGGAAACTCTACAACGTCTGTTCCATCTAAGTAGTTATGATCAGTGTTCCCCCTTCGGGGGGATCCCTAGAAATTGGAAACGCTAGCGCTTTGGCTCTGCGGAGCTGTTGGTTGGTCATGTTCCCCCTTCGGGGGGATCCCTAGAAATTGGAAACGCTACTAACATACCTGGATTAGCCCACTCGTTGATGTTCCCCCTTCGGGGGGATCCCTAGAAATTGGAAACACTTCCCTGCGGCATAGATTTGCGAGGCCAAGGCTGTTCCCCCTTCGGGGGGATCCCTAGAAATTGGAAACTCTACTGCCAAAGTTGAGCTGCACTAGTGGGCAGCTGTTCCCCCTTCGGGGGGATCCCTAGAAATTGGAAACTATGAACCTGGGTGTCTTGGCAGGGAGATTAGAGGGTGTTCCCCCTTCGGGGGGATCCCTAGAAATTGGAAACTGGTAACAGAAATCTGCTGGTACACATCTACGTGTAGTTCCCCCTTCGGGGGGATCCCTAGAAATTGGAAACAGGTACATGCGCTTACTACCGTAGATGTACCGAATCCCGTTCCCCCTTCGGGGGGATCCCTAGAAATTGGAAACATGCCATCCGCTTTCACCGAGTACCCAGGTGTCCTGGTCAGTTCCCCCTTCGGGGGGATCCCTAGAAATTGGAAACAGGAACTCTTTATCATTGGAAAACACCCATCCTCCGGCCAGTTCCCCCTTCGGGGGGATCCCTAGAAATTGGAAACTTGAGATACATATCTTCGATGTCATCCAGCTCGCGATGTTCCCCCTTCGGGGGGATCCCTAGAAATTGGAAACTTCAAGCGCAGTTCGCCTAACGTGTTGAATGCCGGATGTTCCCCCTTCGGGGGGATCCCTAGAAATTGGAAACATCGCCCAAGTCATGCCCCAGGCGGCCTGAGCCTGGTTCCCCCTTCGGGGGGATCCCTAGAAATTGGAAACACCTAAAGAATATCGAAAATATATGTCCAGATTTTACGTTCCCCCTTCGGGGGGATCCCTAGAAATTGGAAACTTACAGTTGCAAATATACAGATCAAAGAAAAATATCGAGGGAAGTTCCCCCTTCGGGGGGATCCCTAGAAATTGGAAACACCCCCTCCCCAAAGTATGGGTAGTTCCACCTTTGAAGTTCCCCCTTCGGGGGGATCCCTAGAAATTGGAAACCATAGCATGGGCACCCCATCTACTATCGCAGATGGGTGTTCCCCCTTCGGGGGGATCCCTAGAAATTGGAAACTTTCAACTTTTTATTCCTCCCGCTGTGCCAAGTTTGAGGGGTTCCCCCTTCGGGGAGATCCCTAGAAATTGGAAACAAAAGAAAACCTGCTACCCAGTGAGTAGCGGGTTAGTGGCTCTCCCTTCAGGGAATCTCCAGAAATTAGGAAGGCGGCTAAGGAACTCCGAGTAGATCTCGGTATAGGCCTTGACCCACTCGGGATCGGGCTGGATGAGGCGTTCCACCTGCACCAGCCGATCGGCAGCCTGCTGCACCGAGCAGCACCAATAGGCCGAGGCGGCCAGGACAGCTGCCCCTACGGCGGCCTCGGGGTGCTTGACCACTGCTAAGGGGCGGGCAAGGAGGCTGGCGCGCAGGCGCAGCCACAGAGGGCTTTTGCAGCCGCCGCCGGTGGTCAACAGCGTTCCCTCTATGGGGATCCCGTGGGCGGCCAAGGTCTCCAGCCCCAGCCGCTCCACCATTGCCACCCCTTCCAAGAGAGCTGCATAGAAGCGAGGGGATCCCACTTCCGCCTGGGGCAAGAAGCCGGCAAATTCACTATCCAGGATGGGAAAACGCTCGCCGGGTCGGCAGAGGGGATAGCTGACCAAGCCCGTGGGCAGATGGGCTTCCGCCTGCCGATCCAGGGCAGCAAAGTTGCCGCCGGGGAAGAAGTGGGGCAAGACCCCGCCGCCGCAGAAGGAGGCTGCTCCTGGCCACCAACTGGTTCGGTCGGGGTGCAGATGGGAGTAGAGGCTTTGCGTTTGCACGGGATAGGACTCCGTCCCGCTCACGCGAACAGCACTGTTGGCCTTGAAGATGAGGGTTGTGCCCAGGCTGGTGGCAACCTGCCCCAAGCGAGTAGCCCCTGCGGCCAACTGTCCGGCGCAGCCATCGGTGATCCCGGCAGCAATCAGCACCTCTGGCCCCAGCTCCCACTCCGCCCGCACCGTTCCCAGAACCGTTCCTGGCGCCACCACCTCAGGAAAGCGCTTGGGGTCGAGGCCATGGCGAGACAGCCACTCCCGCGGCCACGTGTAGGTTTCCAGGTCGAAGCCGCTTTTTAGGGCATGGGTGTGATCGGTTACCCGCCGGCGGCCTCCCAGTTGGCTCAGGAGAAAGTCCGCCGGGTGGGCCAGGTAGCTGTCCCGGTATTGATCAGGATGGGCTTCTGCCCACCACAGCCAGCGGCTGAGCCCCCAACTGGCCGGGATCCCCAAGCGCCGGGCCTGGGCCTGTCCCCGCAGGTCGGAATACAGCCAGGCCTGATCCAGCGGCATGCCCCGCCCGTCTACCGGCAAAACCGTGCCAGAGGTGCTACAGGCACTGAGGGCAACGATGGCGTAGCGATCCCCCAGTTGGGTCTTCAGATGTGCCAGCAGCGTCTTCAGGGTGCGCAGCCAGCGGCCCGGGTTGGTTTCCGGTGGATCCCAAGAGCGCTCGCTTTTGCCCACTATCTCGCCTGCCTCCGAGAGGGCCACCACCCGCATCCCCGAAGTACCCAGGTCGATCCCGAGAAATACAGGTCCCATAGAGCTCTAGAAATCTCGGCTGCTGCGGGCCAAAGCCTCTTGGATGTCTAGATCGAGGTTCTTCACCGACTCCAGCACCGAACGGGTAATCAGCTTTCCTGCCTGCACCAACACAGCACCAGTGATAGGGTGCAAGATGGGCTGCTCGGCCCGCCGCCCAATGAGCACCTCGATATCCTTAAAAGCGTTGATGTACATCCCCACCGGCAACTCCACCACCACCCCTTCCCCCAGAACCCGCGCTTGACAAGCTAGGCGGGAATTGGTCTTACGAGTGGTGATCACCTCCAAGGTGCGCTGCTCCCGGGGGGTCATGGCCGAGAGCGATTCCATCCCCTCTTTTACATACACATGACAGGTGGCGCAGAGGCCGCGCCCGCCGCACTCTTTCAAGACATTCAGCTCTTCCCGCAACAGCACCGAGAGCAAGTTGCTGTTGGTGGCCACTTCCGACACCTGAGCAATGGGATCCAACCGCACCCGCTTGACCATTGTCTCTCCTTCGTTGTTACATCCCTTAACGTTAGCTTGTCCTGGCAAGGGATCCTAGTCACACCTATACTGTATTATTTTTTACTCGCCCTGGGATTGGGAAGGAGCGGGCTGGGCAGGCTAAAGTAGATCCTGTCCTTGTTTGCGTAGCCGTCGAGCTTTTCCAAGGTTTTGGCGGCATGAGCTCTCCGCCCATCCAGTGGTATCCCGGCCATGTGGCCAAGGCCATTGGCCAGTTTCGGGAACAATTGCGGCTGGTGGACGTGGCAATTGAAGTGGTGGACGCGCGGATCCCGCTGGCCAGCCGTCACCCTGAGCTGGACAAGTGGCTGGGGGAAAAACCTCGCCTCTTGGCGCTTAACCGAGCCGATTCCATTGCGGCAAGGGATCTCAAAGCGTGGCAGGAGCATTTTTCGCAGCAAGGGATCCCGGTCTATCCCACCAACGGCCAATCGGGAGAAGGGGTGCCCCGCCTCAAGCAAGCCATCTTACAGATGGGGCAAGCGGTAAACGAGCGGCGGCAACGGCGGGGCATGCGGCCGCGGGCTGTCCGGGCCGTGGTGGTGGGCTTTCCCAATGTGGGCAAGTCTGCCTTGTTGAATCGACTTTTGGGACGGCGAGCCGTCGAGAGCGCCGCGCGCCCTGGGGTAACCCGGCAACTGCAGTGGGTACGGCTAGGGGGCGAGTTGGATTTGCTGGACTCGCCGGGCATCCTCCCGCCTTCGCTGCCGGATCAGCGGGCAGCCACGCTGCTAGCCATCTGCGATGACATTGGCGCTGCCGCCTACGACCCCGAGCGCGTAGCGGCCTACTTTGTGGATCAACTGCTGCAGGTGCAGCCCCAGGCCCAAGCTCTTTTGCAACAGCGCTACGGCTGGCTCGATCCAATCCCCCCTGGCAGCGTGGCAGTCCAGGAGCTGGCCCAACGGCGCTACCAAGGCGATACCGAGCGAGCGGCAAGGCAAATCCTCAACGACTACCGCAAGGGATGGCTAGGGCCTCTAGCTTTGCAACTTCCTCCCAGCTCTAGCCCTCTAGCAAGAGGCTAGCTTCATCTGTCTGTATATGTTGCTACGAGATGCGGCAGAGTGAGTGATAGGATGGAACTAGAATACTAACACTGCGCCAGATTTTTCCCTGAAGTTTTTCGCAGCGCTTTTTGCCTTTAACCTGCCTGCGGACGGGTAAAGTTGGGGATAGGCTGTAAGAAACTCCAGGGAGTAAACCATCCTCCTTGCTAGATTCCCATGGGTCAGCCTGCTGTTGCCACCAGCTTAGAAGGAGGCTTTGACCTAAATAGCCTGGATTTTGAGGTGCCGGGATGGCTGCGGGCTTTGCTTTCAGGCGCTGAAGATCTCGGCGATGGGCTGCGATCCTACACGGCGGAAGAGGCAGATTTGCTGCGCCGGGCCTTCGAGTTTGCCTACTGTTTGCACAAGGGCCAAAAGCGGAAATCAGGGGATCCCTACATCGCCCATCCGGTGGCCGTGGCCAGCCTGTTGCGGGAGTTGGGGGGTGACGCCGTTACCGTAGCTGCTGGCCTTCTGCACGATGTTGTCGAAGATACGGAAGTTACCCTGGAGGCCCTAGAGGCCGAATTTGGCCCTGAGGTTCGCCTGCTGGTGGAGGGGGTAACCAAGCTTTCTCAGTTTAATTTCTCCAGCAAAACGGAGCAGCAAGCAGAAAACTTCCGCCGCATGTTTGTGGCCATGGCCAAGGATATCCGGGTCATTGTGGTCAAGTTGGCGGATCGCTTGCACAACATGCGCACGCTGCAATATCTGCCCCCCCACAAGCAAAAACAGATTGCAGCCGAAACTATGGAGATCTTCGCCCCCTTGGCCAACCGGCTGGGGATCTGGCATTTCAAGTGGGAACTGGAAGACTTGGCCTTTAAGTACCTGGACTACGAAGCCTATCGCCAGATTCAAGAGCTGGTCAACGCCAAGCGTAGCGAGCGAGAGGCAGAGATCCAAGCGTTTATTGAAGAGCTGCGGAAGCACCTCATTCAAGGGGGGCTAGAGCACTTTGAGATTAGCGGGCGGCCCAAGCACCTGTACGGCATCTACCGCAAGATGCAGCAGCAGCGCAAAGAATTTCACGAGATCTACGATCTCCTGGCCGTGCGGGTTATCGTGCAAACCGTGAGCGAATGCTACCGGGTGCTGGCGGTCGTTCACAACTGTTTTCGCCCCATTCCGGGTCGTTTCAAAGACTACATTGGCTTGCCCAAGGCCAACCGCTACCAATCTTTGCATACGGCTGTGATCGGCCTACAGGGCCGACCGGTGGAGGTGCAGATCCGCACCGAAGAGATGCACCGCGTGGCCGAATACGGCATTGCCGCCCACTGGAAGTACAAAGAAGCCGGCAGCACCCCCGTAAAGCCCGAGGAAGAGCGCTTTACCTGGCTGCGGCAACTGTTGGAGTGGCAAAACGACCTCAAGGACGACAAAGAATACCTGGACACCATTCGCGAGAACCTATTTGAGAGCGAGGTTTACGTCTTTACGCCCAAAGGAGACTTGCTGGCCCTGCCCCAGGGATCCTGCCCGGTGGACTTTGCCTATCGCATTCACTCTGAAATTGGGGATCACTGTGCCGGGGCGCGGGTGAACAACAAGATCGTGCCCTTGAATACCCGCCTGCGCAATGGCGACATTGTCCAAATCATCACCCACAAGAACGCCCACCCCAGCCTGGACTGGATCAATTTTGTAGCCACCAGCTCGGCCCGCAACCGCATTCGCCAATGGTTTAAGCGCTGCAATCGCGAGCAAAACATCGCCCGGGGCCGGGACTTGCTGGAGCGGGAGCTGGGCAAAACGGGGTTCGATGCGCTGCTCAAGTCGGAGCGGATGCAAAAGGTGGCCGAGAAGCTCAACTACACCAGCGTGGACGACCTGCTGGCGGCGCTGGGCTATGGAGAGGTCACCCCCACGCAGGTGCTCCATCGGCTGCAGGAGGTGAGCAAGCCGGCAGTCTCTCCCCCGCCAGAGGAGGGATCCCTTGAGGAAGCCAAGCTGCTGCTGCCGCGGGCCGATGGGAGCCGAGGTTCCAGCCGATCCCAATCTCCCATCCTGGGGGTGGAGGGTCTGAAACACCAGTTGGCCAAATGTTGCAACCCGCTGCCAGGGGATCCCATCCTGGGCGTGGTTACCCGCTTCAAGGGTATCACCATTCATCATCGCGATTGTCCGCGGGTGGCTCAGGTTCCGGGCGAGCGGCTGGTGCCGGTGCGCTGGAACGAGGAGCAATTACGGCAGAGCACCCAGATCTACCCTGTGGAACTGCGCCTGGAGGTCATTGACCGCGTTGGCGTGCTGCGGGACATCCTTTCCCGTCTTTCGGATCAGAGCATTAATGTGCGCAATGCCAGGGTGCAGACCTTTGCCAACCGTACGGCTCTGATCGATCTCTGTATTGATGTGCGGGACAAAAAACAGCTCGACCAAGTTCAGAGTCAATTGCGCCAGCTCTCGGATGTGCTGGTGTTGCGCTCCCGCCACTACCAGAACGGATCCCGCTGAAGAACTTCTAGGGTCTTTTTTTCGCTGGTTCGAGAGGAGCATGACTCTAGTCAATGATACGCTGGACTATACTGAAAATAATGTACAATATGTTCAGTATGGCTGCTTGGTATGGCTAGGTATGTAAAACCGAGAGAAGCGGCGGATTATTTTGG
>NZ_JBSSEF010000026.1:0-42273 GCF_054061455.1 Thermostichus sp. OS-CIW-20 | reverse complement strand
TACAACTCTTTGCCGCAAATCCAAAGAATGAGTCGGCATTCCTTTCTCTCCTTCCTCTTGAATACCTGTACCCTATTTTAAATTAAAAGGCTGTATCTACATTGGCGAGTCGGATCACTGACAAAATAAGCTTCTCTACCTGGCTCTGCTGGAGCTGGCCCGTCGGCGGGGCATGGCGGGCGGTACCATGGTGAGAGCCATTGCCAGCTTTGGCCACAACAGTCACATTCGCAGCAGCAACCTTCTCGAGCTTTACACAGATCTGCCCATTTTGGTAACGTTTATCGACACGCCGGAGAAAATCAAGGCCTTTCTGCCGGATGTCAAAAACCTGGTGCGCGACGGTCTAGTTACTTGCCACAGCGTCCAAGTATTCCATCACGCTCCTCAGCCCCAGCCATAGTCCCGATCCCCAGTTGGATTGCCCGTCCTCAGGAGCTGGCTATGTCCGATTCTGCTTGGCGCTTTATCTTCCTCCTCGGGATCGTCAGCCTCTGCGCTGACGCCACCTACGAGGGGGCCCGCAGCATCTCCGGAGCTTTTTTGGGATCCCTGGGGGCCAGCGGCACGGTGGTGGGGCTGGTGGCCGGCGGGGGAGAATTGTTGGCCTATGGGCTGCGCCTGGGCGTGGGCTACTGGAGCGACCGGCTCAGTAGGGATCCCTCTCGGCCCAGTCGAGGGCACTGGCAGCTCACCACCCTGGGCTATGTTGTCAACACGGCGGCGATCCCCGCTTTGGCCTGGGTGGACAGTTGGCCTTGGGCCGCTTTGCTTTTGCTGGCCGAGCGCCTGGGCAAAGGGATCCGCACCCCGCCGCGGGATGTGTTGCTCTCCCATGCGGCTCTGCAGGTGGGCCAGGGCATTGGGTTTGGCCTGCACGAGACCTTGGATCAAATCGGGGCGGTGGGGGGGCCGCTGCTGGTGGCAGGGATGGTTGCCGCCGGCTACGGGTTCCGGGGTGGATTCTTGGCCTTGGGGATCCCGGCGGCCCTGGGGCTGGGGGTGCTGGGGCTGGCCCGATGGCTCTATCCCACCCCGCGCGACTTTGAGCCGGAGCCGGAAACCGCTCCAGCACAAGGCTTTTCCAGGGTCTTTTGGCTCTATCTCATAGCAGCGGCCTGTGTGGCCGTGGGGTTTGCCGACTTTCCCCTCATTGCTTTCCATCTGCAACGACAGTCGGGGAGCGAGGAGGCAGGGATCCCCTTGCTCTACGCCCTGGCCATGGGGGTGGATGCCTTGGCGGCCTTGGGCTGTGGCTGGCTGTTTGACCGCATCCGGCTGGGGAGCCTGCTGGGGGCGGTGGTCCTGTCTGCCGGTTTTGCGCCGCTGGCCTTTTCCGGCAGCTACGGGCTGGCGGTGGTGGGCATAGTGCTCTGGGGGATTGGCTTGGGGGCTCAGGAATCGGTCATGAAGGCGGCAGTAGCCGGCATGGTGGCTCCCCAGGCGAGGGGCTTTGCCTTTGGGCTGTTTACCAGCCTCTACGGCCTGGCCTGGTTTTTGGGCAGCGCCCTGATGGGGGTGCTCTACGATCTCTTCCTCCCAGCTTTGGTCATCTTCTCAGTAGCCGCTCAAGCCGTGGGGGCAGCTATCCTATGGATCCTAATCCTGGGGGAACAGGCTGGGGCCGGGCGATGAAAAAGCCCTGCACCAGGTCCACCCCGTGGTCGCGCACCCACTGCAGCTCCTCTGCCGTCTCGATCCCTTCGGCCAGGGTGACGATCCCCAGCTCTTGGGCCAGCTCCAGCACCTTTTGGGCAATCACCGCCTTGTAGGGATCCCCATCTACGCCGCGAATGAGCTCCCTATCCAGCTTGATGACATCTGGCTGCAACCGGTGCAACAGGTTTAGGGATCCGTAGCCGGCGCCCAGGTCATCCAGCGCCACCCGAAAGCCCGCCTGCCGGTAAAACCGCAAAATCCGCTGCAAATGATCCAAATCGGGGCTGCGGTCGGATTCATTGACCTCAAACACCACCCGTTCTGGCGGGATCCCGGCGCGGCTGATGGCCCAGACAGTAGAGCGCAGGCAAAAGGCTGGGTCGTAAATGGCCGTGGGGCTGAAGTTGATGAACAGATCCCCCTCGAGGCGGTGCTGGGTGGCGGCAGCAATGGCCGTGCGGCGGGCAGCCAAGTCCAGGTGATAGAGCAACCCGGCTTCGCGGGCCGTGGCAAAAAGCAAGTCCGGGCCAATGACCTTGCCCTCTCTGTCCAACCCCCGCACCAGCGCTTCGTGGCCCACCACCCAAGCGGGATCCCGCGCCCGGACAATGGGCTGGAAATAGGTGGTGAGGCGGTTTTCCTTCAACAATTCCAACAACAGCTCGGCTTGGGTGCGGTGGAACAACTGCAGCAACGACTCCACCCGGGCGCAATCTTGCCAGCAGGGATCCCTATCCCCAGGCAAAAACAAGGCGCGGCTGACCTGCATCTCTTCTTGGGAGAGAACCTCGGCCATTGTCTCCAGGGTCTTCTTGAGGGCCCCCTGGGCAATGGCAACAACTAGGCCAAGGTCTTCCAAAAGTTGAACGGGAACCTCTGTCTTGGCCTCCAGGGCCTGCCAGATTTTCCGGTGGGTATGAGGAGTGGGCAGCCAGAGAAACAAACGCCCTGCCTCCTGCAAAAAGGTGGGCAGAGCTGGGCAGTCAAGACAAGACATGGGGGCTTAGGGAGTAGCCATGCAGGCCCACCGAGGTTACCTATCTTACTTAGCAGTATGTCCCGCCTTCCCGAAAAAAGAAGCCAATCTTACGGAAAGCAAACTGGGAATTCCCAGCGTCAGGACAGGATCCCAATCACAACTCGGCCCCGTTCGCGTTCCGGCCAGCCTTAGAATTGATCCTTCATACCCCGCAGCCGGGCAAAAACCCGCACCGGATCTTGAGCGCCCGTAGCCGCCCGCAAAGCCGGCTGATCCCAGCGCAAAAAAGGATTGGTGCGGCGCTCTTCGCCGATGGTGCTGGGGACAGTTGGGGATCCCGCCTGGCGCAGGGCCACCACCTGTTGGTAGCGCGCCTGCAAGTCGGGGTTGTCCCCATCCACCGTCAGGGCAAACTTGAGATTGTTCAAGGTGTATTCGTGGGCACACCAGACCCGCGTGGCTTCCGGCAACTGCCGCAGTTGATCCAGGGATCCCAGCATCTGCTCCGGGGTGCCCTCAAAGAGGCGCCCGCATCCCCCGGCAAACAGGGTATCGCCGCAGAAGAGATCCCCGCTTTCGGGAAAGTAGTAGGCAACATGTCCCCGCGTATGGCCGGGCACAAACAGCACCTTCGCCTGCCGGCCCGCAAATGCCACCGTCTCTCCCGCCTGCAGCTCCACCGTCTGGCCCGGGATCCGTCCCCGATCCGCCTGGCTGCCGTAGACGACGGCACGGGGGTAGCGGGCCAAAAGTTGCAGGTTGCCCCCCACATGGTCGTGGTGGTGGTGGGTGTTGAAGATGGCCACCAGCTCCGCCCCTAGCTCAGCCAGTTTATCCAGCACCGGCTCGGCCACTGTCGGATCCACCACCGCTGCCGTGGCCGTCTCGGGATCGTGCAGCAGATAGATGTAGTTGTCGCGCAGGGCAGGCAGTTGCAGAATGCGCATAGCCGGCTAGTCCTCAAAAATGGCCTGCTCTACATCCTGGCGGCTTAGCGAATAGGGAAAAGACAGAGTTTTGGTGTTGCCATCAGGATAGGTATAGCGCACCCAAATGCTGGTCTCCTCCAGGCGCAGGCAGGCTTTCCAGCCGGGCCGCTCGCAAAACCACTGCTCCACATCCTGCGGGTCACGGGTGCAGCCCTGATCCTCCAGCCAGCGTTCGATGGCGTGGAGCGGGTGATTGTAGAGAGGCGTAGTTGCAGGAGGCAAAGGCATGGCGAGATGGCGCGCAGAGAAGCCGTCGAACAAAACAAAAGTTAACAACCTATTCCATTCAAGCACCTTATCAATGGGAAGCCCTGAGCGCTTTGTCTTAACCTCATCCACAAGCAACCGGAGTTGGTCAGCCCACCCCACCCTCCCGTAGCCAGGCCAAAGCAACCGCCAACACCAAACACGCCACGAAGGTGGAGCCCATCAGCAGCAGGGCGCAGAGCTCGCCCGCCGAGAGAGGCCGGGTTTCCATGCGCAGCTCCAGAGAATCAGCACCGGGGGATCCCATGTTGGCCGTCACCGCCCGCAGGCTGGCATCGTAGATGGCCCGTTTTGCCGGGTTGCTGAGGACAAGGTAGGCTTCCTGGAGTTCTTGGAAGCAACGAATCGCCACCTCTGGCGCCAGAGGAGAAGTGTCGGGATGGTAGCGTTTGCTCAACTGCCGGTAGGCCCGCCGAATGTCCTCAGGAGAGGCCCCTGGAGACAAGCCCAGCCGCTGGTAGTAGGTAAGAGAGGTCAACGAGCGCATGCAAGTCGCTGAACAGCCAAGACTGGGAGGTAGCAGAACAGCTCTCAAGAGAGCCTGACCCCAATGTAAACCACTCTTCCGGCTATGGGGATCCCTATTCTTCTCCCTCCTCTTCTTCCGACTTGGCTTTGGGGTAGTAGAAGCCGGTGTTGCGACCGCTGAGGATGGCGCGCCCAATGGTCATCGCCCGCTGGGCCTGAAGCTTGGCTTTGCCCAGCCAAACCGCATACCGCCTGCGACTGCGGGCTTTGGAGGTTTTCTTCTTAGGAACAGGCATAGCTTGTACAAAAACACAGCTTTACTAGGCTAACACTGAGTTTGCACGCTCGATCCCAATCTAAACCCGGCCCAATAAAGCGGGTCAAGCTTTTTCCGGCAACTCACAAAGGGCGAGCATCTCTGCTCAGTCTTAACTGTTGAGATCTGTCAACTCCTCTGTGCCAACCTTCTCAATCCCTTCTCCCAATGGCCTTGGAATCGGTAGAGTATAGGACATCTTCTGGGAACAGGCGCCCAGGTGATGCCGGTCACCGCCCCGCTTTTGGGTGCAAGCTGAGAATGGACTGTGGCCACCTCTTCGATCTCGATCTAGGAGATCGCTCAACCATGCGCAGCCTCTCTTCCATTCTCCTGTTCGGGATCCCGCTGCTGAGCTTGCCACCAATCCGGAGCTGTGCCAGAAGTTTCCCCAAGACCTTCGCTGCAATCTCTCTGCCCCCAGCCAGGTAGGACAAGCGCCTCAACCCACCACTCGCCCGCGCGTTGCGGTTTTGGATTTTGATTTCAGCAGCCTCAGCAATTCCTAAAGCCTGCGCGAGGCATCCCGGGGGGTGAGCGATCTGCTGGTGGATCGGCTGGTGAGAGATGGCACCTTTTCGGTTATCGAGCCCTCGCGGCTGGACGCGATCTTGGCCGAGCAGAACTTGGGGCTATCGGGGCGCTTAGATGCCAACACCGCCGCTCAGGTGGGCCGGATCCTCGGGGTCGATGCTGTGATCCTCGGCAGTGTTACCCAGTTCGATGTGTCGGTGCGCCGTTCTGGGGGTGAGGCGCGGGTCTTGACCCCCTTCGGCAGCTTCCCGCTGGCGGTGGGGGCCGAGGTGGTGGATGCTGATGCCAACGTGCAGCTCAATGCCCGCCTGGTGAGCACCAGCACGGCGGAGATCTTGGCCGTGGTCGAGGGCCGGGGCAACGTCAGCCAGTCGGATAGCACCGTCACGGTTGCCGACTTTGGCGGGGGATCGGCCACCAGCAACGAAGAAAAGCTGCTGGTTTTGGCCAGCCAACAGGCGGTGGAGCAAATTGCCCAGCAGTTGGCCGGTTTTGCCAGTCGCTTAGCGGCCCAGCCCCGCTCTTTGCCGACCGTCGATGCCTTGGTGGCGGATGTCTATGGTAACCAGGTGATCTTGAACAAGGGCAGCAGCGACGGCTACCGCGTGGGATTGATCCTGTCTGTGGAGCGCGTCGTTCGCGAGGTTAAAGATCCGGCCACGGGGGCAGTCCTGCGCAAATTGACTGAGCCCGCTGGCCAGATCCAACTGACAGAGGTGGATCAGGGATCCAGTGTGGGCCGCATTCTCAGCAGCTCTGGCTTTAAGGTGGGGGATGTGGCCAAACCTATTCAATAAAGCTTCAAGACTTTCAAGATCCCTTCCCTTTGAACCGCAGGTCTACCCGGCGGTGGAGCGGAGGATGTTTTGGAGCTGGCCGGCTGCCGGGATCGAAGCTGGCGCCCGCGGTTGCCGCGACTACCCCTGTCGCATGGACAGGATCCCTGCCTGGGCGGATTTTGGGAAGATAATGGTCTTAGCAAGGCCAGCATGGAACCTGGAACCGCCACCGTCACATTAAGCAGTTTGGCAGGGGGAGAGGATGAAGGCTTTTGTTGCAGGGGCTACAGGAGAAACAGGGCGGCGCATTGTCCAAGAGTTGGTGGGCCGCGGCATCCCGGTACGGGCGCTGGTGCGCAGCCGCGAGTTGGCCGCTCGGGTTCTGCCCCCCGAAGCAGAAGTGGTGGTGGGAGATGTGCTGGATCCGGCCACGCTGGAAGCCGGCATGGAAGGATGCACGGTGGTGCTCTGCGCTACTGGCGCTAGGCCCAGTTGGGATCCCTTTCTGCCCTACCGAGTGGACTACCAAGGCACCAAGAACTTAGTGGATGTAGCCAAGGCCAAAGGGATCCAACACTTTGTTTTGATTTCTTCTCTGTGCGTGTCTCAGTTGTTCCATCCTCTCAACTTGTTTTGGCTGATCTTGGTGTGGAAAAAGCAAGCCGAAGAATACTTGCAAAAAAGCGGCCTCACCTACACCATCATTCGGCCAGGGGGCCTGAAAAACCAGGACAACGAAGATGGCATTGTCCTCTCCAAGGCCGATACCCTCTTTGAGGGCAGCGTCCCTCGCATCAAAGTTGCCCAGGTAGCTGTCGAAAGCTTGTTTCAACCGGCAGCGAAAAACCGCATCTTCGAGATCATCGCCAAGCCCGGCGTTCCCAACCGCGAGTGGAGCGACCTCTTTGCCCTGGCAAGCTAGGTTCTGTGCTGTTAGCCATCAAAGGGTGCCTTATCTGAAGAAAAGTAGCATGAGAACCTTCCCCTTAGGGCTGAGGGCGTTATAATCTCCCCAGCCCTAGCGGAGATCCCTGAGATGGCTGTGCAACTCTTGCCTCAGTGCGAAAACTTACGGGAGCACGTTGAAACGATTCTAAACCTCTGGCAGCAGGATCCCACCCTTTCAGGAAAGCAAGATACAACCCGAATTCAAGCTTCGCTGAGCAAGGCTATTTCCCCAACCTTTGAGATTGTCTTCGCCGGTGCTTTTAGCGCCGGCAAGTCGATGTTGATCAACGCTTTGCTAGAAAGGGAGCTTCTCTACAGCGCCGAAGGACACGCCACAGGGACAGAGTGCTACATTGGCTACGCAGAGCCAAATGCTGAGAGAGTGGTGCTCACTTTTCTCAGCGAGCAGGAAGTGCAAGAACAGATGACCGCCTTCTGCGCTTTCCTAAACTTGGCTCCGTCACTCAGCAGGCTGGAAGACACTGCACTGAATCCCCTGAAGGAGCGTGCTGAGGCTATTATTCAACAGGAGGGAGGTAAAAGCAAGTCAGAGCGGGCAAAGCAGGCGGATGCCCTCCGCTTGTTGATTACAGGTTTCCAGCAGAACCGGGACAAAATTCACCCTACCGAGAACAAAGTCTTCTCGATGGAGCAGCTCAACTTCGGCAACCTAAGAGAAGCTGCGGGTTTTGCCCGGCGCGGCGCCAATAGCGCAGTTTTGCGAAAGGTGGAATACTATTGCCACCACCCCTTGCTGGAAGATGGAAACGTTATTGTCGATACTCCTGGGATCGATGCTCCAGTCAAAGCGGATGCAGAGCGTACTTATCGAAAAATTGCCGATCCGGATACGTCCGCAGTTGTTTGCGTTCTCAAGTGTGCTGCAACGGGTGAGCTGACCAAGGAAGAGACAGAGCTTATTGAGCATATTCAAAGTAATGATAGCATCAGGGATCGGGTCTTCTATGTATTTAACCGGATTGACGAGACTTGGTACAACGCACAACTAAAGCAGAGACTAGAAAACATTATCGACCAGCAGTTTCGTCAACTCCGCGTATTTAAGACAAGCGGCCTTCTCGGCTTCTATGGTTCCCAGATCAAGGCAACTACCCCCGAGGATCGATTTGGACTGGATACGATTTTTTCAGAAAGCATCAAAGAATTGGGTGGTGAGGAAGAAACGCCCCAGTTTGTCAGCGAGTTTAATAAGTACTGCACGTCGGGTAGGCTAGTTGGATCCCCGTTCCGCCCTTCTGTACATGGGTACGACACACCCATAAATAACTACGTTCGGATTCTGAGGGAGTGGGGAAAACCTTTGATTGAGTATATGATTAAAGATAGCGGTATTGAAGACTTTCGGGCTGGGATCACTCGTTATTTAACGGAAGAAAAGCGGCCACAGCTATTTTCCGCGCTGGCCGATGATTTGCAACCTCTCTGCATCGAGATGAGGAAGTCCTATCTAGATCTCTACCGAGACATTGATAGCCAGCCCAAAGAGATTGACAGCATGATTTCCTATGAGCTGACGCTGATCAATCAGCAGCTAGCCAGTATTGGCCGAGAGTTTGACGAGCATATCCAGACAGTAGTCAATAAAGTTATTAACGGAGAAAACAAAGAATTTGAGAACGATTTCCATAAATTGAAGACTAGGATGGTACGGAGGCTAGATGAGCTTTTGGATACTTTTTCGTTGGACAATGTTTACAGTCAAGCCGTTCGCATTCGTCCCCGCAACTCCACAGCTCCATTCTTAGCTGTATTGGTCGAAGCCTTTTATTATTTGTCCAACCATCTAGAGGACATCCTGGTAGAATCAGCCAGCACGCTTGTAGAGAACTTCTTTCGTCGCCTTGTTGATGAAGTTCGCAGCTCGAGCTACTACAGGCAGTTGTTTCGCCTACTGGGATCCGATGGGGACTTGGAGAAAAAGCTTCTTTCGGTTAGAGATGTAACTTTGAGCTCTCTTGTCAATGGTGCCCGAAAAGAGTGCGACCGCTACCTCAGAGAAAGTCCCCGCTTCTATGAGGAAGGAACATTCTCGATCTACCAGTTTCGAGAAGTCCTAAAACAAACCAGCCAATCATACGACATCTCTGCCATTCAAGACGCAGAGCCTGGAATCCGACAATTACTTAAGCTTGACTTCGAGCAGAAAGTTAACCAGACAGTGCGTTCTAGCTTCCGACAAGAGACCAACAATACTCTAAAAACTCAGCTATTGCCGGTTGCCAAGCAAGTAGCCGATGAGATTTTGCAAAAGTACCCAGAAGCAAAGCAGTTCATGGAAGCAACTCTCAGAAAAGAGGCTGAAGAGAAAATTGCGCTTAACCAACAGCGGCTGAAAGAACTGGAGGCAAGCATAGACAAGTACAACCAAGCTGTTTCTGGGATCAACCTCTGCCTGCAGGCTTTGGGCCTCAATCGCGAGATGCTGCCCTTGATTACTCGTCCTGAGCCTTCCTCTGTTGGTGAGTCAGTTCAGATTTTGGCAAGTCTTCCTGAACAGCAAGTAGGTGACAGCAATGCAAGCGAAGCAGTCGCTCTTGGTCGTTCTACACCCATAGACGAGAGTTTTCCAGAGTTGGATAGCATCCTCGATGATCTGAGATAGAGCGGCTTGTCTTTGTTTTTGGCCTTTCACTCGATCCAGATAAAGTCATGGGATCCAAATCAATACCTCTACAGCAGCACCCAGAAGGGATCCTCTCTGTAAGGGAGAAAACTTTCAAGGTTGCCAACTTGGTCAAAGCAGCCCAAGAGGACTTGACCAAGAAAGAAGAGCTGCATCGCTTGTTCATTGCGGCCTTGAGATCCTCAGGGATCCTGCCGCCGGAAGACTTGCTCAACATTGCCAGTAGCCTTCTTGCTCCCAAGCCAGAAGAAAAATTGTTGCAAGAAGCGAAGTGGTTTGGGCAGGGACTTGCTTGTCAGCTCTTGGTGCCGGGCAAGAAGGATTGGGAAAAAGGCAGAGTCAGATTGCGGATCATTGTAGAGTTTGAGCCAGAGGATACAGGCTCAGAGAGCAGCAGTGGATCCCCTCTGGATGACCTTCGCGAAAGTGAGAGCTAGCCTAAGCCAGAGAGACATAGAGGGGGTTGGGCAAGTGTCAAGTAATGATCAATCTCAGGAGTGCTTTGTTGAGCTAGATATTTTCCAAAATACTGTCATTGATATAGGAGGACGCCTAATCTACTCGCAAGAGTTTGCTCAGGTGTACTCAGAGATTGTTTATGAGAGTATCAGATCCTACTTATCCAGCAAACTTAGCGAAAAGGGAGTCTCGATTCTATGAAGCAACTTGAACGGAATAACTAACGTGAAAGGAATTCCTGCTAAACTCTTACGTCCTGGCTCACCGTGGATTGCTGGTAGAGTTAGGATGAGACTAGTGGTTGAGTTTGAGCCAGAAGAAACGGGATCAGGGAGCAGTAGATCGCCTTTGGATGACATTCGGGAAGATGTCAGTCAGTAAAGTCTGTTAGCAATAGGAGACAATGCCGTGGTCGATCCGATAGTTTTTAGGTCAGATGATAGGGAAACTGTCGTTGAAATTGGTGATCAAGTCTACCTTCCAAGTAGCTTGCATAGTGCAATTATTAATTACCTTCTTTCAGATACTTCCCGGACAAACGGTTACCTTCAATCAAGAAAGGTTTATGCGAACATTAGAATGCTCGTGGATGGAATAGAATCTAGAGTCTTACAGCCCAGAAAGTCGTGGATCTCTGGCAAGATATCAGTCAAAGTTTATCTCGAGTTTGTTCCTGATGACCCATATAGAGATTCTGGAGATAGCGCTCCCAGAAAACTAGAGGATTCTATACTGGATGATTTACGGGCTGTTCAAGTTGTCTCTATGTCTTGAGGTCGATAAGATGACAAAAACATCCATTAATCTTAGCCAACTGCGAGACGGAGTTATCACTTTTATCAACGAGAACAATGAGCAGGAAGTCTACATGATTTCCAAGCTTTGCGATTCTATCAATTCTTATTTCCTGAGGTTTGACCAAATGGGAAGAGGACTAGACAGTTACTTGAGTTCGTTTGAGATACGGATACAAACAGGTATTCCCTATGAAGATCAGGTTCATTTTTTCGATAAAGGAGTTCCATGCTCGATTCTTTCTCCTAAAACTAACGGTTGGCAGACCGGTAGAGTAAAAGTAAGAGTAGAAGTTACGATTGACTTTTATCCTGACAATCCTGAATTTCTGATAAAAGAACCCGACCAAGAGATATTAGAACCTCTAGATGAAAAGTCTCCACTGGACGATCTTCGCAGTATGGATGAATAACGATGAAAGAAAGAAAATCCGGCGAAAGGATTCTAATTCCAGCAGCCGTGCGGGAGTATGTTTTCCAAAGAGACGGCTTCCGTTGTCGCGGTTGCGGAAAATCGCCTCCAGAGGTTCAGCTTCAGATCGATCACATCATCCCCATTGCCCAAGGGGGCAGCAACGACATCAGCAATCTGCAAACGTTGTGCAAAACCTGTAACCGACGCAAAAAGGATCGACGGGATCCCCGCTTTCGCCGCCACTTTGACTGGTAAGTTCTTAATCCTTTGCCCATTTTCTCTCTACAAAGCAGGAGAGCTTTCTGCCGCAAAAATAATGCTAGACAATAGGCGGGAAGCTGGAAAACGGCATTCGGGTCAGGACTCCCGGCGCTGAGCCGACTTCAACTTCCAGCCCCTCGGCAGGATTGAATTTGGTGCGCACGTATCCCAATCCCAGGTACCCTTGCGAAGTCAAGCCCGCGCTGGTCAGTAAACCAATCTTTTCCCCCTGCTGCAAAATCTCTGTGCCAGGACGAGCTTCTCCTTGAAGGCGGATCCCCCACAGGGTTTGCCGAATGCGCTTGTAGGTTACTTGCTTGGCCAAGACTTCCTGGCCAACGTAGCAACCTTTGTCAAGGGAAACAGCTCGCCACAGGCCGGCTTCTAGGGGGTTGTAGTCTGAGGTCAGCTCTTGGTCGGCGGCGGGGCGACCCGCTTCTAGGCGGAGGACTTCCCACAGCTCAGGTGGGGCCAGCTTGGCTCCGGCTTGGAGCAAGCATTCTTCAAGAGCGACTTTCTGGTCAATGGTGCCCCAGAGGGTAAACCCCGGCTGGGCAAGACCCGTGCCACAAGCCAGATGGACAGGGATCCCCTGGATCTCCACGGCGCAGTGCTCATGAGGCCCAGTCGGGATCTCTTCTGAGCTCACCACTTGCTCCAGGAGAGCTTGACTCTGGGATCCGAGCAATCCAAAACCAAAGGTCTGATCTGTCTCATCTTTCAACTGTGCTCCCCGCACCAAAGGCAGCATGCGCCCCAAACTCTGCATCAGCAGGCTGCGCCGCTGGGGTGAAGTCCAGATCCAGCAGTCTTCTTCTCCCACGTACACCGTTGCCAAATCCAGGATGCCGGCGGTGGGGGTCACGAAAACCGTGTCGGCCCCCTGCCCTGGCTGGAGGGCCTTCAGATTTTGGGTGCTTCGGTTGTGCAGATAGTCCAAGCCTGGGGATCCCTTCATGCGCAAACGGCCCCACCCGGAGCGGTCTAGAAGCAGGGATCCCGTCTGTGCAACGGGTTGGCCCTCTGTGGAAACAGCAGCTAGAAGAGACATCGCTCACCCCAGAGATGGGCTTTGGTTTTCTTCTCTACCCTAGAATAGGCTAGTTCACCCTACCGTCTGTGGCAGATCCCCGGCGTACTGAACTGTGATTGAGGTTGAAGTCCACCAACAGTTGCGGCAGCTTTTGCGGCAGTCTCCCGAAGCCCTGTGGCCCCACCAGTTGACGATGGCTCGCATGGTGGCGCGAGGGTTGCGGTTGGGTCGCAGCACCTTGATCCAGGTGCCTGCTGGGGGTCAGCACCGCCTCAGTTATCTGCTGCCGGCCCTGATGTGGCCCAACCCCACCTTGCTCTGCGCTACAGCTCCTGTGCAGGCGCAAATTTTGGGGGAAGAGATCCCCTGGCTACAGCACACCCTGCAGTTGCATAAGCCTGTCCTGCAAAAAGACCGTTGGCCGGATCCCGATTTCCAGGGGTTGCTGTTGGTGGATCCCCTGGATTGGCTGCAAGCTCGCTTGAGAAAGGGATCCTCGCAAGTGCCGACAGGGATCCCTTTGATCCTCGACGGAGCCGAAGACCTAGAAGATTGGGCCTACCAGGCGCTAACGGTGACCCTGGAAGCCAGCCATTGGCAACAGCTCCGGCAAATCTTCCCTGCCGAGGCGGAGCAGCTCTCCCAGGTTCAGGTCAATTTGTCCCTGCAGCTTTTGCGGCGGCCTCTTTCCCGCTGTCTGCTTCATGCGGATGAACAGGTTCACCTGGATGCTGTGCTGTCTTTGGTGACAGGCTACCCCGGCTGGCTGCCGGATCCCTGGGATCAAATCCGCCGGCGGCTCAGCTCTGAGGGGGATCCCGTCTCCAAATGGATTTGGTGGGCCGAAACCGACCGAGAAACCGGTCGCCTCACCCTTCACCACAGCCCGGCGGCTCTGCAGGATTGGTTGGCCCCCATTTGGGCCACACAGCCGGTGGTGATTATTGGGGAAGCGCTGGATCTGGATCGCCAGGCGGAAACCTATCGGCGACGGTTGGGCTTGCCGGATCTGACGCCGCTGCGGTTTGCCTCAGGCGAGGGTTGGCCACGTTCTGGCGGGGCGGAGCTTTCCCTTTACTTGCCGCGCCTCCCCCTGCCCAACAGCCCTCTATTTCAGGATCACCTGCTGCAAGAGCTGAAAAAGCTGATCCCTCAAGCGCAGGGCTTTGTGGTGGTGTTGGTGTCGGATCAGCCTCTGCAGGCACAGGTGGGGGCGGCTTTGGCTGCCGAATTCGGCTCACGGGTGCGGGTAAACAGCCCGTTCCCCGGCGAAAAGGGCATTTTGGTCTGCGACTGGCCCTACTGGCTGCACCACAAGGCCGGCTTGCCTCGCCCGGAACTGATGGTGATCACCACTTTGCCCTTCCCTTCTGTGGAAGACCCAAGGGTGGCCGGACGGGTGCAATATCTGCAACGCACCCAGCAGGACTGGTTTCGTCAGTACCTTTTGCCGGTGGCTGCTGCCCAGTTGCAACGGGCCGTCGCGCCTCTGCGGCAAGGCTCTGATTCGGGAGAAGACCCCAGCTCCCCCACTCGATGGGTGGCTATTTTGGATAGCCGCATTATCGTCCGCAGCTACGGCGTCTCTCTTCTCAATGCCTTGGGGCCAACTTTACGGGTCGAGCAGCGCAGCCAATTGTTCGTTTAGGGATCCCTGGGCCTCTTGCTCGAGTTGATGGGATGTATGGTCATTTTAAACAGGAATGAAACATTTCTGTCCAGCTCCTCTCTCCCTCTGGGAGAAGGTCTGGGGGTGGCCGCGGAAGCAGCGCGGAACGCCTGGGGAGTGTCTCAATCTAGTTTGGAATGACTATATTGAGGATTTTTTGGCTTGAGCGACTGAGAGAAGGCTTGCTCAGCATAGAGGGGAGATTTGTATCCTAGAGAGCCAAAGTCAACTGGGATCCAAGCTATTCTGAGGGTGAATCACTCCTACTCACCTTCTTCTCATGATCAGTCCTGCTCTCAGCTCCGATACAGCACTGCGCACGCAAGCAGTTTGGAAGCCATTGCGGCAGGCCATTGTGGAAAGCTCGGGTTTTCGGGGATGGCTCCAGGGCCGGGAGTTGCCCACTCAGGAAGCAGAGCTGGATCAACTGGTGCATCGCTACCTAGAGCAGACGTTGTCTCACCTGGCCTATTAGGATCCCCAGAGTCCCAGCCAGAGGGGCAAGGTCAGCAAGGCGGCCAAGTACCCCACGGCCAAGGCAGTTACGGTAATTTCCCGATCCAAGTCGTATTCTTCCGTGAGCACCAGGGTGGCGATGGCGGGGGGCATACCGCTCTGCAGGACCAGCACCAGCTTGGCCAGAGGCGGGTAGGGGGTGAAGGCAAGGCCGATTCCCACCAAGAGCGGCACAATCACAATTTTGATCAAGAGGGCCACTCCGGCGGCAAGAAAGGATCCCCAGCGCTTCACCTGGGCCAGCCGCATCCCCAAAATCATCAAACTGAGCGGGATCATGCTCCAGGCAAAAGCCGCCAACCCTTGAGAGAGCCAACCCGGCAGGGGTTCGCGGGTCAGCAGTAGGCCCATCGCAAACGACCAGAGGGCAGGGGTGCGCAGAATGTGGAGGCCCACCTGCCAAGGCTGAGCATGGGAACTGCCGTGGCGGCTGGCCACCCACACGCCAAACCCGTAGGCCATGAACAGAGTGCCCAGCAGATCGTAGAACAGGGCCCAGCCAAAGTAAGCCCTTCCGGCCACAGCCAGACAGATGGGATAGCCCAAATACCCGGTGTTCCCCAGGGTGGCGGTTAGGTGAAAGCTGCCCTGCTGGGCACTGCTCCAACAGTTGTGGCGCTGCCACCACAGCCAAGCGCTGGTCAAGGCAAACCCCAGCCCCACCGACAGCCAACAGATCAGAGGGGCGACCCAGATTTGGCCCGACAGATCCACCCCCTGCATAAACCCAACAATGCTGAGGGGCACTCCCACCCAAAACATGAATCGCCCCAAGGCGTGGGGATCCAGCCAACGATTCCAGCCGCCGGGCAGCCCCTTCTGGAGAGCAAACCCCAGCAGCGTCCAGCCCAGCAAGGGAGGATAAACCTGAAAAAGGGTGTTGAGCACGCTCAAAGGGAAGAGGGAAGGGATCCCTAGGCAGGGATCCGCCGGGGTTCTTCACGCAGGGCGAAGATGCGTTGAATCACCTCTTCAACAACGCGGTCTGGGGTAGAGGCACCGGAGGTAATGCCGATTTGCACCGGCCCGGCGGGCAGCCAACCTTCGGTAACTGTCGGGTCTTGGTGAAGGGGCTTGTGGCGGATGCGGTTGTTGGGTTGGATGCAGTCGGGGCCATCGATGTGGAAGGAAGGCAAGCCCTTGGCCAGGGCAATTTCCTGCAGGTGGGTGGTATTCGAGGAATTAAACCCCCCGATCACCACCACCACATCCAAAGGCTGCTCGAGCAGCTCGAACATGGCGTCCTGCCGCTCTTGGGTGGCATTGCAGATGGTGTTGAAGCTCATGAAGTGATTGTCCAACTCCTGGGGGCCATATTTGCGCAGCATGGTGGTCTCAAAGAGCTTAGCAATGGCGCGGGTCTCCCCCTCTAGCATGGTGGTTTGGTTGGCGATGCCGATCCGCTCTAGATCGCGATCCGGATCAAAACCGGGGGAAGTGGCCTTGCCAAAGCGCCGCCGAAATTCTGCCGCATCTCCGCCTTGCAAAATGTAGCGGGCGACCCATTCTGCTTCTTCCAGGTTCAGCACCACCAGATATTTTTCGGCAAAGGAGCTGGTGGCTACGGTTTCCTCGTGGTTGTACTTGCCGTGGATGACAGAGGTAAATTGGGCCGCGCGGTGCTTGTCCACTTGGTTCCACACGCGGGAAACCCAGGGGCAGGTGGTATCGACGATCTCATTGCCCTGCGACCGGAAAAACGCCATTTCCGAGGCACTCGCCCCAAAAGCAGGCCAGATCACCACATCTTGGGGCCGGATCTGAGAAAAGTCCTTCTTGCCGTCCGGGCCTTTCTCCACAAAGCGGATCCCCATCTCCTTCAGGTGCTGGTTTACCAAAGGGTTGTGGATGATCTCGTTGGTGATCCACAGTTGCCGATCCGGAAAGCGTCGCCGCGCTTCATAGGCATATTCCACCGCCCGTTCCACACCCCAGCAAAAGCCAAAGGCTTTGGCCAGGTGAATGGTAATGTCGCCCCGCTGATAGCGGTAAGCCTGGGCGCGGATTTGCTCCACAAGGGGGCTTTTGTAGGTGGTTTGCAGCTCCAGTTGAGCTTGATCCTTGTGTTCTTCAAACCCCTTGGCGAAGTAGGTACTGGATCCGCGCAGGGCTTTGCGCAGGGCCCGTGGGTCTTGGGGAGAGGGATCCGGGGAAGTGGGTTGGGAATGAGGCATGGTTACGGTTGGAGATACGCACTGATCAAGCAGACGGCGAAGGGATCCTTTCTCAGCTTACGCCCAGTCTCAGTCGGCGAGCTATTTCGGCACGCTTTCCTCAGGGCCACCGACAAAATCGTCCAGCAAGTCAACGGCGGGAGCGAAGCCGTTGAGCCAAAGCCAGAAAGCAGAGGGATCCCTTTGGCAATTGTGCGTCATTGGGGCGGTTGATCCTGCATTTCCAGTTGGCGCACCCGTTCCTGTAATTGGCGGGCGGTGGCAGAAAAGCTGCGCCCAGGCCAGAGGAGAGAGCCCAGCCCCACCGTCAACAGGCCCAAGCCGACAGCCGCGGCAATGAGAAATCCCAAAGGCAGCTCCACCGAGCGCCACATTAAGAAATGTACGGTCAGGGTGGTGGGGTTTTGCCCGGCCAGGACTGCCACTCCCAAAGCCAGCAGCAGTGTCAAGACCAAGTTGAACAGCAGCAACATCAGGGATCCCGTCGCAACAGTTCCATTCTGCCTTGTCTGCTGGGGGGGTGGCTCAAGCCCGCACACTCCCGTCGGGTAGGGTGGCTCCGCTGAGGTCAGCGCCGGTCAGCACTGCTCCGCCGATTTTTGCCCCGCTTAGATCGGATCCCTGCAGTTGTGCACGGGTTAGCTTGGCTTCCCAAAGGTAGGCACCGTGCAAGTTGGCTTCTCGCAAGTCGGCAAAGCTGAGATCCGCGCCGATCAAGTTGGCTTCCCAAAGATTGGCCCCGCGGAGGTTGGCCCCCATCAAGTTGGCCGAGCTGAGATCGGCGCCGCGCAAATCGGCTTCCTGCAGGTTAATGCCACTCAGCTTGCCAAAGGAGAGGTTGGCCCCTCTCAGATTCACCCCTTGCAAGTTGGAGCGCACCAAGTCCACCCCCACCAGGTTGGATTCTTGAAAGTTGCGCTCGCCAGAGGCATATTCTGTCAGCAGCTCGTCAGCAGTTGTCACTCGGGGCATGGCCGGATACTGCCATCCGTGCGTTAAGCTTAACAATTTCTGGCTGCTCAACGGGGTACTGATGACCGCTCCGAAAGACCTACGAAACGCTAACAAACACTTCCAGAGTGTTCAGTGCCTGTCGCGTCTCTGCTTTCTTCCTGCTTCCACGACTCGTGACTGGTAGTAAGCTTCAGGCTTACCACCCCGCCAGAGGAATCTCCACAGGCGTCTCTTTCCCCAGAGCTTGGGGTAGTTGAGCGCTTTAAGTAGCACTCAAAATACCACCGCACCAGGTTCAGCGCTGCATTGCGGTCGCGGTCTATCCCCAGACCACAACACGGGCAGCGAAATACCCGCTCGCTGAGTGGCATCTTCTGTTTGTGGCCACACCGTGAACACAGTTGGCTGGACGGATAAAACCTATCCGCCACCACCACCTGACAGCCGTAGAGCCGGGCCTTGTACTCTAGCTGTCGCCGTTCGCGATAGCGGGACGGAGTCCTCAGCTCGTAGAACCCACAGTCTGACAGGGATCCCGCCAGCTTGCGGTTCTGGAGCAGGTTCTTTACCTGCAAGTCCTCTACCACCACCACTCGGTATCTCTTGGCCAGGTAAGTCGTCAGCTTGTGCAGATTGTCTTGCCGATCGCGTAAGCGGGACGGAGTCCTTATGTCTGCCACCCGCTTGTGAGCTTTGCCCAACTGCACCACCGCCTTCTTGCGGTTGGCAGAGCCTTTCTGCTTACGGCTCAGCCGCCGTTGCAGCCTGACCAAACGCCGCTGGGCCTTGCGGTAGGGCTTGGGATTGGGAAACACTTCCCCGCCGGAGCAGGTGGCCAGGTGATGGATACCCAAATCCACTCCCACCACCTCTCCGGTCTTCTCCACCTGGGGTGTTGGAGCTTCGTACTTGAAGGAGATGTACCAATGTCCGGCTGATACATTTACGCTGAACACTGCTGAACATCACTGTTCAACTATGCAGCGATAGCATTCTGTTTGTTTCCAAACAGAATGGCGGTATCCCGCAAAGCTTTGAGTAGAATACCCAAAGCGCAGTTTCCGTGTCGTCTTACTACCAATTTTCTGCTTTGCTTTGGCTACCATGTTGGCAGACTCGAAAGTAAACAGAAAGATCAACTGGTAGTAATCCGTACTGAACATATTATACATTATTTTCAGTATAGTTGAGCTTATTATTGACTAGAGTCATGCTCTCAAGCTAACAACCACGTTCTTGGGTGTGGTCACCGGGAGCAGCTCTGCGCAGCGCAGCCAACCGAAGATAGGTACCTTGATGCGGTTGCCAGAAGTGCGAATACTCCCTTCCAGGTAAAAGCTGTCCTGCACCCCCTTGCGCTTGAAGCGGGGAAACTGACCTAGCCCCTTGCGCCAGCGCTTAAGGGCCTGCTTCAGGTTGCGGAGTGCCTGCTGAGGGGCGCATTTGGAGACCTGGTAGTACCAGGGATGCGCTTGCTTCACTTCAGCTACCAGGCGCTTGTGCAGGTCAATGGCGGTGGGGAGTTTTTGCTGGTTCTCCAGGGCTTGCCGACAGACCTCTAGGCCCCAGTTGTAGGCGTGGCGGGCTACCCCAGCATGTTGAGCTGCTAGAGTTGTTTGCTTGTGGTTGAGGATGAGTTGTGTTTGGAAGCCCAGTAACATGTCCGCCACACCGCAAAGCGTCCATGAGTTTCGTGCAACTTTTGGCTTGGCGCTCACCAGCCTCTTCCAGCTTTAGGTAGCCAATGTTGACTACTGTAAGGTTTTCGGCCTGCTGTTGTCAGCCTCTGGTTTTGTCTGCTGGTTTTGCTGGGGTTGGGGGGGTGGGGACGGCCAGCAGGGATCCCCTGCCACGGGTTGGATGTGCAACTCCAGGTAGCCGGTGGCCGGATCCGGTTGACGGGAGAAGCGATACTCCGGGCTGTCGGCGAGGACAATTTCGGCGGTGGTGTAGATGAGGCAGCCGGGGCGCAGGTGTCCCCCCCAGGTTTGGCCTCGGGCATCGGCAACGGTGAGATGGAGATGGACTCCGTCAGGGCACAGGGATCCACTCAGGGCCAGGATCTCCAGGCGTTCCGACAACAGGTGATCCCCCGTTTGGTCGGCCAGGCGCAGGGTGGCTTGGCTAAGGCTGCCGACGGCGCTGAGGACAAACCCCGCTTGCAAGGGCTGCTGCCGGGCCACTCGCTCCAGTTCCTGCTTGAGATCTTGGCCGGGGAAAAGGCGCAAGGGATAAATCTTGAGGGATCCCGGTGGCATGGGCTGGAGCTCTTGGCGGCGGGAGGAGCGGATCCCAAGTCGCCAACCGGGCTTGACCACCGGGCGGGAGCGAGCGATCACCAAGCAGTCATCCGGCAGGGGGTAGCGGGCAGGGATGGTGGAGCCGGCAGCAATGGTGACATCGGATCCCACCTGCAAAGGAGCCACCAACACCGAGTTGGCGCCTGTTTTGCTGCGATCCCCAATTTCGGTAAAGTGCTTTTGCTGGCCGTCGTAGTTGGCGATGATGGTGCCCGCGCCGATGTTGACCTGGGATCCCAGCTTGGCGTCGCCCAGGTAGGCCAGGTGGGCGGCGTTGGTATGGGATCCGATCTGGGCGTTTTTGATTTCCACAAAGTTGCCGATGCGGCAGCCGTCGCCAATGCAGCTGTTGGGGCGGATGTGGGCGTAGGGGCCTACCCAGACGCGATCCCCGATCTGGCTGTGGCTGACCACCGAGTAGAGGATGTGGCAATCGGAGCCGATGGTGCTGGACTCGATCCAACTGCCCGGCCCTAGACGAGTGCGTGGCCCAATGCGACAGACGCCCCGCAGGTGGGTTTGGGGTTCGATCACCACATCGGGGGCCAATTCCACCGTCTCTTCCAGGCTGACGCTGTCGGGATCCACAAAGGTGACCCCGGCTTCCATCCAGGCTTCCTTGAGGCGATCCTGCAGAATCTGGTAGGCTTGGGCCAGTTGGCGGCGGTCGTTAATGCCGACGATTTCCCGCGCATTCTCGGCGTCCAGGGCGATGGCGGTGTCCAGAAGTTTAACGGCCTCGGTGAGGTAGTACTCCTGCTGGGCGTTGTTCCGGCCCAGACGGGGCAGCACCCTTGCTAGGGCCGGCCAGTGGAAACAGTACACCCCGCTGTTGATGCGGCGATTTTGCCGTTGGGCCGGGGTGCAGTCTCGCTCTTCCACCAACTCCAGGATCCGCTGCTGGGCATCGCAAAACACCCGCCCATAGCCGTAGGGATCCGCCACCTGGGCCGAGAGCAAGGTCACATCCGGTTGAACTTGGCGGTGGCGCTCCAGCAGCGCCTGCAGGGTTTCCGCCCGCAACAGAGGCACATCCCCGTTGACCACCAGCAGATCCCCCTGAAAATCCTCCAGAACGGGCAGAAGCTGCTGCACCGCATGTCCAGTGCCCAATTGCTGCGCCTGCTCCACAAATTCGACCGGGTACTCCTGCAGGGCTCGGCGCACTTGCTCCTGCCCGTACCCCACAATCACCAGACAGCGCTGGGGTTTCAACGTCAGCACCGTGCGCAGCAGCCGCTCGATCAAAGACAGGGATCCCAGCTTGTGCAGCACCTTGGGCAACTGCGACCGCATGCGGGTGCCCTTGCCCGCCGCCAGGATCGCCACCGCCAGATCTCGTTCTGCCATGTTCCCCCCAGACTCTGCCCCCATAAAGTATATGCGGCAGGATCCTGCTCAAACTGTAGCTTGACAGAGCCGCGTGCCACTTGAGCTAGCCTAGTGGCACGTGTAGGTGGGGCAGACGATGGCGGAGAGCAAAAGCTCTGATACCCCCCTTCAGAAACGTCAGCGCCTGGTGCGCGAGGTGGCCGGTTGGCTGGCGGTGCTGGGGGTGCTGATCCCAGGGCTGCAGCGTTTTTACATGGGCCACAGGCGCTGGGGCTGGGGCTACTTGGTGCTGGGGCTGATGGTGTTCGTTCCTTCCATCCCGTTGCAGCTCCTCGGCTACGGGGTACGCGCCCTTTGTTTGCTGGAAGGGCTGTGGTTTCTCACCATGACCAATGAGGACTTCGATTTTCGCTTCAATCGAGATCTCATCGAGCTGGACTGGACCAGTGCGAAAAGTCGGGAAGTCCGGGATCCCGAGCAGCAGTTGGAGATCCAGTTGAAGCAGGGCTTGATTACCCGCGCCGAATACGAGGAGCGCCGCCGCTACCTTCGCGAGATCTCGTGAGTGGGACTGCGATTGCTCCAAGATATTTCCGACCTATCCCCCCTCCACAGCAAGCCCGTTGACACCCTCCCCACTCTCAGACCAAGAAACCGACTGGCGATGCTTAGAAGGGGTGGGCGGTTCTTCCCCATAATCTAGGGACAGGCCCGACCGACCTTCGCCAGAATCCCATAAAAGTGCGGTTTCGCGCTGGCTGAAGCTGTCCTAGTGTAACAAAATATTAAGAGGAGCCGCCGGGCTAGCGTCCCGTTTGGGAGGCCACGCTTGGATTGGTTCCTAACCGACACCTTGCATCCATCTCAGGACACATGGCCATGTACAACAATCGTCGCGGTTTTCTTCGTTGGCTGGCGCTTGGTTTTGGCTCGCTGGTGGGCCTGTTGCCTGCCTTGGCTCAGCGCCGTTTTAACCGTGCCATTGCCCAGGGTGCTGCTTCGGGCCCCAAAGCGGCTGAGCCGGAGTTCGTTAAAGTGGCAACGCTAGAAGATCTTAAAGAAGGCCCCTTCAAGGTAGAAGACGCCTTTGGGAAAAACACCGCCACCCTTTGGCTAGTCGGGGATCCCCAAAAGGAAGACTCGCTGCTGGCTCTGGATGCAGCCTGTCCCCATGCCGGCTGCGACGTGGACTGGCGGGGGGAGAACTTCGTCTGCCCCTGCCATGGCTCAGTTTTTGCCGCCGATGGCAGCCGTACCCGTGGCCCGGCCAATGCCGACCTGACCGCCTACAAAGTTAAGGTGGAGAAAGGGGAAATCTTCGTGGCCAGAACCTGACCTTGTCCCCCCAGGGTCAACCAGACTAGCCAGCAAGGGGTCGAGCCTGCTAGGGCGCCCATGCCTCGTACCTACCGCTTCTTGTTTGTCTCCACCCCCGTTGGGCCCCTGGGATCGGGAGCTGGCGGCGGGGTGGAGCTCAACCTTGTCAACTTGGCGCGGAGCCTGCTTGAGAGGGGAGCCCAAGTGCGCGTGCTGGCCCCTGAGGGATCCTGCAGTGTCGACTTGCCGGAAGGGGTGATCGAGGCGGTGGCCGGCCTCCCCCCGCCCTATGCCCAGAGCCAGCGCCGCGACCAGCCGGTCTGTTTTTCCACCCCTTCTCTGGTGGCCAACCTGTGGCAGCGAGCTGCCCAACTGCAGGATGAGTTTGAGCTCATCGTGAACTGGAGCTACGACTGGCTCTCGTTCTACCTGACAGGTTTTTTCCGCACGCCGGTGGCCCATATCGTCAGCATGGGCTCCCTTAGCGATGCCGTTGACCAGGCCTTGGAGCGCATCGCGCGCACCTATCCTGGCCGGCTGGCGGTACACTCGCGAGCCCAAGCCCAGACCTTTGCCTTTGCCCGGGCCCAGATGGCGGCTGGTCGGGATCCCTTTGTCTATTTGCCCTGCGGCGTCGACCTCAGCCGCTACGAGTTTGTGCCAGAGGGGAACGGATCCCTGTGCTGGGTTGGCCGCATTGCCCCCGAAAAGGGCCTGGAAGACTGCGCCGCCCTGGCCGAGAAGACGGGGAGGCCGGTGCTGATCCTGGGCCACCTGCAAGACCCGGCCTACTGGCAGCAGATTCGAGAACAGTACCCGCGGGCTCAATTGGATTACCGGGGGTTTTTGCCCACCTCTCAGATGCAGCGGCTCTTGGGCCACTGCTCGGCCTTGATCATGACCCCTAAGTGGGTGGAAGCCTTCGGCCTGGTGGCGGTGGAAGCCTTGGCCTGCGGTGTGCCGGTGATCACCTACCGCCGCGGCGGGCCGGCGGAAATTGTCCGCGATGGCGAGACCGGCTGGGTGGTGGAGCCAGACGACGTGGCAGCTCTGGCAACAGCGGTGGAACGCCTGGATCAGATCGCTAGAAGCCGCTGCCGACAGCACGCAGAAGAGCACTATTCCCTGCAGGCCATGACAGAGCGGTTTCTGGCCTGGAGCGAGCAAATTGTCCAGGATCCGATCCCGGCAGCCCGCTAGGGAGAAGACAGGCAATGGTACTATTTGATTTTGATGCCTGGGGCCGGATGACCAGCCCACTGACGCGGACACTTCGACTCACGACGGGGAAACCACCATGACGACTGGGAAAGAATCTGTTGCGCTGGTGCGATCAGAGGTTCGTCGGCGGTCACAGGTTCTGGGAACGCAGGTGATCAGCCAAGCCAATGCCGCCCGGCTTGGAGTAGTTAGCGAAGTTTGGGCAGATCTGGAAGCTAGGCAAGTCCTGGTGCTAGGAGTGCTGGAAAAGGCCTTTGCCGGATCGCCGCGTTTTCTGGAGCTGCGGCAGGTCACGGCCCTAGGACAAGACGCCATCCTCGTCCCCAGCGATGAAGTCTTCGAGGACTTGGAGTTGGAGGGTCTCAGCCGGGTAGTCGGCAGCGAGGTGATTACCGAAGAAGGGATCCGCCTTGGAAAAGTCAAAGATTTCGAATTCAACTCCGTCTCCGGCCTAATCACCGGTTTGATCCTCTCCAACCTCGGCCTGACCTTTTTGCCCGGCTTTATCCTCAGCACCTACCTGCTCTCTGCTGATGAAATCGTCTCCATCGGCGGCGATCGCCTCATCGTGGCCGATGGCGCCGAAACCCGCCTAGCCCAACTGACCAAAGGGATCTTGGAAACCCTCGGCCTGGGCAAGCCCTCCTGGCTGGTCGACACTGGCTCCGCCCCCGCCCTGCCCAGGGCCGTTGATGAACCTGCCGTCGAGGAAAACTACGAGGAAGTATACGACGAAGAATACGAGGGCGAAGAAGAGGAATATCCCGAAGCAGAGCCTGAACCCCAGGCCGAGGCGGCGCCTCCTCGTCGGCCCGAGCCTGCTCCTGCTGCCGAGCAGCCAGAATGGGAGCAAGAGTACGTCAAAGCAGAAGCCCCCCCTTCCGAGCCAGCTCCTGACTCTGCCCCGGCCGCTCCCAGCTCCCCTTTGGATAGGGACCCCTGGGAGGAGAATACCGGGGAGCCAACCTGAGCTCTGAGCCCGGCTTCGCTCCTCTCTCCCAAAGTGACGGCCTAGGGGTGACCCCATGTCAGCCGGAGCGCCTGAGCCTGAGAACTCTTCCTGGATTGGAAAAAACCAGACTGACCGGACAGTCGCCGCAAAAAGTCGGCAAAGGCGTGAGTTTTCCCTGCTCGGGGATCCCCTAGGTTGGCAGGGCAGGATCGGCCTCGGCCAAAAAGCGCAAAGCCACCGATAAAAAAGCTTGCGGCGCTTCGATGTGGGGAAAAGCAGCCCCTGGCAGTCGATAGATCGGCACCTCTGGGCGCAAGGCACGATACCGCTCCGCCTGTTCTGATCCAGTAAGGCGGTTGTTTTCTCCCCAGACCAGAGCCATCGGCTTGTCCACCACGCGAAAGT
Source organism: Thermostichus sp. OS-CIW-20 (assembly GCF_054061455.1). Taxonomy (NCBI): domain Bacteria; kingdom Bacillati; phylum Cyanobacteriota; class Cyanophyceae; order Thermostichales; family Thermostichaceae; genus Thermostichus; species Thermostichus sp. OS-CIW-20. The sequence continues at coordinate 16,888 of NZ_JBSSEF010000026.1, read as the reverse complement.
CCTCCTGAATGGGCAAGTTAAGCTTGCCGGTCAAAAAAGAACGGGGGGCAAATTGGGCCCCCGCCTGGTGGGCCGCCTGATAGTAGTAGTCCACCACCGCCTCATCCAGAGCGTACCCAGGGGAGAACAGGCTCTGCTCCGTAAATAGACGTACACTCCAGGGGGTGGTGATGACGTTGTAAAAGGCCAGCCCCAAAACCGGCAAGCTGAGAAGACCATACACCGCCTCAGCCAAAGGGATCCCTAGCGCCTCGGGGACAAGGCTGTTGTCTCCTAGAGGGGCGATGAGCAGCAGCTTCTGCCAGTGCTGAGGCTGCAGCCGGGCCGAGCGCAGCACAAACCCTGCCGAGAGAGAATTGGCAATGGCGTGGCAGGGGCGCCCGATCACCTGGCCGACAAAATCCCCGATCATCCGGACATATAGGTGGCCGGTGTACTCCAGATCGGGGCGCTCCGAGTTGCCCCAACCCAACAAATCCAAAGCGTAAACCTGATAGTGCTGGCCCAACTCCGCCATCACGGCGCGAAACTCGTAGCTGGAAGAGCCGGCCCCGATGCCGTGCAGCAGCAACAAGGGCTGGCCGGATCCCGCAACCTTGTAAAACAGACGGTGGCCGCGCCAAAAATAGTGCCTCTCCTCCCCCGGCAAGAGGCTGGGCAGAGGCTGGGTTCGAGAAGCGATCCAGGCGTTGAGCACGGCCAGGGCACTTACCCCGCCGGCCGCAACCCAGAGGCCGGTTTTGAGAACTTGGCTCAGCTCCTTCATGCTCAGCGGCCCCAGCTAAGGCCAGACGGCTACTTTTTCTTGAGGCGGTAAGTGATGCGCCCTTTGTTCAGGTCATAGGGGCTGAGCTCTACCTTGACCCGGTCGCCGGGCAAGATCTTGATGTAGTTGCGGCGGATCTTGCCGGAGATGTGGGCAAGGACGTTAAAGCCGTTGTCCAGGTCCACCCGGAACATGGCGTTGGGCAAGGACTCGGTAACCACCCCTTCCACTTCAATGGCGTCTTCTTTAGACAAGGAACCCTCCTTAAAAAACAACACAACAGAAATATCGATAGGAAACCCGCCCTGTTAAGAGCGAGTTAAGAGCCGAAACAATACTCCACCTCTTCTATCCTAGCCGTTGCCGCCCTTCAGCAAGGGATCCCTAGGACTGAAAAGGGGTGCGATCCGTCAAAATCTCAGCCCCAGAGTCCGTGATCAAGACCGTGTGCTCAAACTGGGCCGACCAAGAGCCGTCCACCGTCACCACCGTCCAGCCATCCGAGAGCACCCGCGTGGCCTCTCCCCCTGCATTCACCATCGGCTCGATTGCCACCGTCATGCCGGAGCGCAGCTTGGGATTGGGAAGGTCGCGGGTGCGGTAGTGGGGAAACTGCGGCTCCTCGTGCAAGTTGCGCCCCACGCCGTGGCCGACGTACTGCTTCACCACGGAGTAGCCCCGCCCCTGGATGTAGTCCTCGATGGCGCCTGAGACATCCTGCAGCCAGACGCCGTGGCGCACGTGGTCAATGCCCGTCTGCAGCGCTTTGGCCGCTGTGTCGATCAGGTCGCGGGCGGCATCGCCGAGGGGCTCCAGGCCAATGGTGATGCAAGAGTCGGCATGCCAGCCTTCGACCATGGCGCCAAAATCCACCTTGACGATGTCCCCCGGCTGCACCACTTTGCGGGGGCTGGGGATCCCGTGTACCACCTCATGGTTGACGCTGACACAGACACAGGCGGGAAAGCCGTAGTAGCCCTTGAAGCTGGGCAGGGCATTCAACTCCGCTACCCGCCGCTCGGCATAGGCATCGATGTCTGCCGTTGTCCAGCCTGGCTCCAGACACTCGGCAATTTCCTGCAGCACCTGGGCCACCACCCGCCCGGCCCGCCGCATCTTCTCCACCTCCCGGCGGGACTTGATCTCAATGAGCTGCATGCCCCGCCGCGGGGAGAGATTTCCCGCCCCCGTCTTGATCACGCTGTCCTCCTGAAGCCTTCCAAGAGAGCCCGCAGATGTTCTTGTACCGATTCCATCGGCTGGTTGCCATCGATCCGTCGCAGACGACCCCTGGCCTCGTAAAAGTCGATCAGCGGAGCCGTCTGCTCCCGATACACCTGCAAGCGTTTGAGGATCACCGCCTCATCGGCATCGTCGCTGCGCCCCTGCTCCTTGCCGCGGGCCAACAGCCGTGCCACCACCACGTCGTCCGGCACTTCCAGGTTGAGAACGTGGTCGTAGTCTTGCCCCAACTCCCGCAACAGCTCTTCTAAAGCCTCCGCCTGCGCCAGGGTGCGGGGGAAGCCGTCCAGGATCCAGCCCTGCGCTGGCGAGTGTTGCAACTGGCCCTTCACCATCCCAATTAACACCTCGTCAGGCACCAGCTCTCCCGCATCCATGTACACCTTAGCCTGGCACCCCAGCGGCGTTTGGGCTTTCACCTCTGCCCGCAGCAGGTCGCCTGTAGAAATTTTGGGCGTGTGGTAGATCGCTGCCAGCCGCTCTGCCTGGGTGCCCTTGCCCGCTCCCGGCGGCCCCAAAAAGATTAACCTCGGCACTATTGCTTGACCATCCCTTCGTAACGCTGCGAAATGACGTAGGTCTGGATCTGTTTGGAGGTCTCGATCGCCACCCCCACCAGGATCAGCAGCGAAGTTGCCCCCAAGCCCTGAAAAGTGGTGATGCCGGTCGCCCGCTCCACCGTCGTCGGGATGATGGCCACCGCACACAAGAACAAGGCCCCCAGCAGGGTCAGCCGGTTGAGGATCCCTTCGATGTACTCAGCAGTGGCCTTGCCCGGGCGGACTCCCGGAATGCTGGCCCCCATCTTCTTCAGGTTCTGCGCCAGATCCACCGGGTTAATGATCAAAGAGGCGTAGAAATAGCTGAAGAGGAGGATCAGCACGAAGTAGAAGGGAATGTAAAACCAAGAGGTAGGGGCCAAAAGGTTGGCCACCTGCACCAAAGTCAGGTTCTGGGTGTACTGGGCCAAGGCAAAGGGCAGGGACATCACCGAGTAGGCGAAGATGATCGGCATCACGCCCCCCTGGTTTAGCCGCAGGGGCAGGTAGCTCTTCTGCTCACGGAATAGCTTGTTGCCCACCTGGCGCTTGGCGTAGACAATAGGGATTTTGCGGCTGCCCTCCTGGACGAAGACAATGCCGACAATGGTGGCTAGGAAGACGGCCATCAACACCAAGATGCCGCCGATGGTGCTGCTATCAGCACGGGCTAGGCTGATGGTCTGGCCCAGAGCGCGGGGCAGCGTGGCGACAATGTTGACGAAGATCAACAGCGACGGCCCACTGCCCACCCCCTTCTCCGTGATCATCTCCCCCAACCACATGACAAACATGGAACCTGCCGTCAGGGCCAGGGTGGTGGAGGCCACAAAGGCCAACTCGTTGCTGGTGTTGGCGAACTCCCGCACCCAGAAGGAGATGCCGATGCCCTGGATGATGGCCCAAATCAGGGTAACGTAGCGGGTGTACTGGGAAATCTGTCGCCGCCCCTGCTCCCCCTCGTTTTTCTGCAGGTTCTCCAGGGCCGGAATGGCCGAGACCAGCAGTTGCATGATGATGGAGGCGTTGATGAAAGGCAGGATGCCGAGGGCGAAGATCCCCAAAGCGGAGATACCGCCGCCCGAGAAGACATCCAGAAAGCCAAACACAGGGCTGTTGGCGGCTTCGGCGGCAAAGCGAGCTCGGTCAATACTGGGGATGGGAATGTAAATGCCCAGCCGCACCAACAGCAACAGGCCTAGGGTAAGAAACAGACGTCTGCGCAGGCCAGAAGCCATGGCCATCTGCATGAAGGTCTCTTGGGCGGAGGGAGCGGAGCCTCGTGGGTCAGCCATAAATCTAGAAAACCTCGCGGAAGGGAAAGGCAAGGTGAGCTATTTACCACTCTACGCTGCCGGTGGGAAAGTCGGCAAAATAGAGAAGCTGCAAACTGCAGCCCAATTTTAGGATCCAGCGGAAGCAGTCTGGGATCCCACGAGCTCCACCCGACCCCCGGCTGCCTCGACCTTGGCTCGGGCTGAGGGGGTGATGGCAGCCGCTCTGATCGTCAGGGGCACGCCCACTTCCCCGTCTCCCAAGATCTTCAGCGGGCCATCGTTGGTGGTCACGATCCCCAAATCCATCAAGCTTTCCAAGCTGACCTCGCTGCCAGCGGGCAACTTGGCCAAAGCGCGCAGGTTGATCAGGGTGTACTGGGGGCGCCGCACGTAGCGGGGGAAGTGCTTGAGCTTGGGCAGCCGCCGATAGAGGGGGGTCTGGCCTCCCTCAAAGCCGGGCCGGGGACCGCCTCCTTTGCGCGCCTTCTGTCCCCGCATTCCCTTGCCACAGGAGGCTCCCTGTCCAGCAGCGATGCCACGGCCCAGGCGTCGTCGCCGCCGCGTCGAACCTGGTTGGGGGCGAATGTCTTCTAGTCGCATACTGACCTCCGGCTAACTTGCTGTTACTTACCAAACAGGCGGCGCACGTCGATCCCTCTATCTTCAGCTACCTGCTCAAAGGTGCGCATCCGCCGCAGCGCGTCAATGGTGGCACGGGCGTTGTTGAGGGGGTTGCTGGATCCCAGTTGCTTAGCCAGACTGTTGCGCACGCCCGCCAGCTCCAGAACCGTGCGCACCGCTCCCCCGGCGATGACCCCTGTCCCGGGAGCTGCCGGCATCACCAGGACAGTGGCCCCACCGCCTGATCCCCGCATGGGATGGGGTACAGACAGACCCTTGGTGAGGGGCACTTCGATTAGGTGCTTTTTGCCATCCACAACTCCTTTGCGCACAGCCCCGATGACGTCGTTGGCTTTGCCCACGCCAACCCCCACCTGGCCGCGCTCGTTGCCCACCACCACCACGGCCCGGAAGCTCAGCTTTTTGCCGCCCTTAACTACTTTGGTGACGCGCCGGATCTGGATGACCCGCTCCTGCCACTCGCTAGTCTGCTCTTCGCGGCTCTTTTTGCTTCTGCGACGTTCTCTTTGCTCAGCCATATGCCATCTCCTCAGGGCCTAGAACTGTAAGCCTGCTTCGCGGGCGGCTTCCGCCAGGGCCTGGACACGCCCGTGGTAGAGCTTGCCGCCGCGGTCGAACACCACTTGACAAATGCCTGCCTGTAAGGCCCGTTGGGCGACGGAGCGACCCACCACGGCGGCAGCCTCTCGGGTGGCCGTGCCAATGTCTTTGAAGGCTTCCCGCAGCTCCCTGTCCAGCGTGGAGGCAGAGACTAAAGTGTGCTGGGCTACATCGTCGATCACCTGGGCGTAGATGTGGCGATGGGAGCGAAACACGGCCAAACGGGGCCGCTCGGGCGTCCCGAAGACCTTGCGGCGAATGCGGCGATGGCGACGTTGGGTGGCAGCTTTGCGAGTGATTTTCATAGCTACTTCTTGGCCTTCCCGGATTTACCTGCTTTGCGACGAACCTGTTCCCCTACATAGCGAATCCCTTTGCCCTTGTAGGGCTCTGGCGGACGGACGGCCCGAATCCGCGCCGCCGTGTTGCCCACCAGCTCTTTGTCGATACCTGAGACGACGATGACGTTGTTGCCCTCAACCGCTATTTGGATCCCTGGCGGGAAAGGGATCTCCACTGGGTGGCTGTAGCCAACGTTCAAGATTAACTTGTTGCCCTGGGTGGAAGCCCGGTAGCCCACACCCACCAATTCCAGCCTGCGCTCAAATCCCCTAGATACGCCGTCCACCATGTTGGCAACCAAGGTGCGGCAGAGGCCGTGCAGTTGGCGGGCCGGGCGAGACTCGTTGACCCGGCTGACCTTGAGCGTCTGGGCTTCTTGATGCACCGCAATCAAGGGGGGCAAACTGCGAGACAGTTCTCCCTTCGGGCCTTTTACCGAGATCTGCTGCCCCTCGATCTGAACCTCTACCTTGGCAGGAAGGGCGATGGGGCGTTTGCCAATGCGAGACATGGGCCAACTCCTGGCAAGAGAACAACTCAATAGACGTAGCAGAGCACTTCGCCGCCGATGCCCTGCTTGCGAGCATCCCGGTCGGTCATGATGCCGTTGGAGGTGGAGATGATGGCAATCCCAATTCCTCCCAACACCCGAGGCAGTTCTTTGTGGTTGCAGTAAACTCGCAGCCCGGGCCGGCTCACCCGCTTCAGGCCATTGATGATCGGCTTACGACCTTTGCCCTTGTACTTCAACCGCAACACAAGCTGAGCGTGGCTCCCTTCTCCCTCTTCCTTCCAGTCGCTCACAAAACCTTCCTCATGAAGAACGCGAGCGATGCTGCGGGTCATGCGTGTGGCCGGGACCGCCACCGATTCATGCCGAGCCATGGTGGCATTCCGAATGCGGGTGAGCATGTCGGCGATCGTGTCGTTGGTGTGGGCCATGGGTGGGTCGGTGCTCCTCGGAAGATCGATCAAGTCGAGACAATTGCAGATGGGCAAACCTTAAGAGGCAAAGGGCATGCCAAACTCTTTGAGCAGGGCACGGCCCTCTTCGTCGGTTTCGGCGGTGGTCACAATGGAGATGTCCATACCTCTGATCTGGTTTACAGAGTCGTAGTTGATTTCGGGGAAGATCAGTTGCTCGCGAATACCAAGGGTGTAGTTGCCCCGCCCATCAAAAGATTTGGGGCTGACGCCACGGAAGTCGCGGATACGAGGGAGGGCAATGTTGATCAGCCGATCCAAAAACGCGTACATGCGCTCCCGCCGCAGGGTCACCATCAGGCCAACCGGCATGCCCTTGCGGATTTTGAAACTGGCAATCGCCTTTTTGGCGCGGGTAATCACCGGACGCTGGCCCGTGATGGCGCTGATCTCGGCGATGGAGGATTCCAGGGCCTTGGCGTTTTGGGAGGCATCTCCCAGGCCGCGATTGATCACGATCTTTTCCAGACGCGGCACCTGATGGATGTTGGTGTAGCCCAACTCTTTTTGCAGCTTGGGAACGATGACGGTGTTGTAGAGGATTTGCAGACGCTGGGGCATGGTCGGTTCTCCTGGGGGCTCTGGGCTGGGTCAGAGCTCTATCGAAAAAGGGACGGCTAGTCGAGGATCTCGCCGGTTTTCTTGAGGACACGGACTTTGCGGCCATCGGCGGTGATTTGATAGCCAATACGGCTGGCCACTTCCTGCTTCTTGGAATAGAGCATCACCTTGCAGGCGTGGATCGGGGCTTCTTTGGTCTCGATGCGACCACTTTCGCCTTCCCGTTGCGGCTTGCGGTGGTAGGTTACTATGTTTACCCCTTCCACCAAGACCATGTTGCGTTCGGGAAAAACCTGCAGCACCTCGCCGATTTTGCCTTTGTCGTCGCCGGAGATCACCTGGACGGTATCTCCCTTCTTGATGCGCATTTTGTAGCGTAGGCTGTTGCGGTGCTTGCGAACGCCGGTCTGCCGAATCAGCCGTCGAATTTGGCTGGGCTTGAGGGGACGAACCATTACAGAACCTCCGGGGCAAGGGAGATGATCTTGGTGAAGTTTTTCTCCCGCAGCTCGCGGGCTACAGGGCCGAAAACGCGGGTTCCGCGGGGGTTGCCGTCGTCGTTGATGATCACGGCAGCGTTGTCGTCGAAGCGGATGCACATGCCGTCGGGGCGGCGTACCGTATCGACGGTGCGGATGACCACAGCCTTGACGACGTCGGATTTTTTGACCGGCATATTGGGCAGGGCGTCTTTGACGACGCCAACGATCACATCTCCCAGGCTGGCGTAGCGACGGCCACTGCTGCCCAGGACGCGGATGCACATCAGCTTGCGGGCGCCGGTGTTGTCAGCTACCGTTAACATGGTCTGCTGCTGAATCATAGTTTCTTGACCTCCCGTATGATTTCGGCCACTCGCCAACGCTTGGTGCGGCTGAGGGGACGGGTTTCCGTAATGCGCACCAGATCCCCTTCTTGACAGCGGTTCTCTTCGTCGTGGGCCTTAAACTTTTTGGTTTTGACGACGATTTTGCCGTATTTGGGGTGGGCAACCCGGTTTTCCACAGCAACGACCACTGTCTTTTGCATCTTGTTGCTGACGACAACGCCGATCTTTTCGCGAGCAGGCATTACTCCTCCTTCTGGGTCTGAGTTGAGGACAAGGACTTGCCGCGCTTGCGCTCTGACTCAACGGTCAGCAGTTGGGCCAGCTTGTGTTTGCGCAGGCGAATGAGATGGGGCTGGTTCAACTGCCGCGTGGCCTGCTGCAAACGCAGCTCGAACAGCTCTTTCTTGACGGCGTAGATCTCCTGGCTCAATTCTTCGTCGGATAGGGCGCGAGCGTCGGCAATTTTAGGCATGGGCATGGCTCAACTCTCCTCCCTCAAATAGCGCTGGCTGCTACTTCTGTTGTTTCTGGAGCTGCTTTCTGAACAGGTTCCGGCTCCTCAAAGTTAGCCTTGGTTACAAACTTGACTTTGATCGGCAGCTTTTGGGCGGCAAGGCGCATCGCCTCTCGGGCCGTGGCTTCAGGAACTCCTCCCATCTCGAAGAGGATACGGCCCGGCTTGACGACGCAAACCCAGTATTCGGGGTTGCCTTTGCCGGATCCCATGCGGGTTTCGGCAGGCCGTTGGGTAACGGGCTTGTCGGGAAAGATGCGGATCCAGATTTGGCCTCCCCGCCGGACGTAGCGGGCCATGGCCCGACGGCTGGCCTCGATCTGCCGCGCGGTGATCCAGGCGGGTTCTAGAGCCACAAGGCCGTATTCCCCAAAGTTGATGCGGTTGCCGCGAGTCGCTTTGCCTTTCATGCGCCCGCGCTGTTGCTTGCGGTATTTGGTTCGTTTGGGGCTTAACATGGCCGTTCCTTAAATCAACTGCGATGGGGATCCCTGGATTTTCGGGTGCTGGCCCTCAGGCCTCCACTGCTGAGCGGTCTTCAAAAGTGGGCCGCCGCCGCTGCTGCCGCCGCTTGGGCTGTTGCAGGGGAACTTTTTGTTCGGGCCGTTCCTGCCCGGGGAGAACTTCTCCTTTGAAAACCCAGACCTTGACCCCAATGACACCAAAGGTGGTCTGAGCGATGTGGTCGGCATAGTCGATATCTGCCCGCAGGGTGTGCAAAGGGATCCGCCCTTCCCGGGTCCATTCGGTGCGGGCGATCTCGGCTCCGTTCAGCCGCCCGGCAATTTGAATTTTGATCCCTTGCACCCCCGCCCGCTGGGCCCGCTGGATGACCTGGCGCACGATGCGGCGAAAGGCGATCCGCCGCTCCAACTGCTGGGCGATGTTTTCTGCCAGCAAAACCGCCTCGGCATCGGCACGGGTGACCTCTACTACATTGATGCGAATGGTTCGCTCGGGGCTACCGTGTGAGCTCAGCTCTTTCTGCAGGCCCTGGCGCAGGGCGTCGAGGCCGGATCCCCCACGACCAACCACCACTCCAGGGCGAGCGGCTCGGATCTCGAGGTCGATCTGATCCGCTTTGCGTTCAATTTGAATGTCGGCCAGGCCGGCGCTGCTCAACTGCTTGGTCAGGTAGGCGCGGATGAGATCGTCCTCTCGCAGCAGGGCTGGGTAGCGAGCTGGATCGGCAAACCAGCGGCTGCGATGTTCCTTAATAACGCCGAGGCGGAAACCGGTGGGGTGAATCTTCTGTCCCATGGTGGTGTCAGTTGAGGGGTAAAGTCTGGGGGTACAGGCGTCTAGGAGGCCGTCGCCGCTTCAGGTTCTATGGGCCGGACGGCGATGGTAATGTGGCAGGTGCGCTTGCGGATTGGGTAGGCACGACCTTGGGCGCGGGGGCGAAATCGCTTCAGCGTCGGCCCCTGGTCAGCGTAGGCCTTGCTGATGACCAGGTCCCGAGGATCCAGGCCGTTGTTGTGTTCGGCATTGGCCACCGCCGAGCGCAGCACCTTGCGAACCGGCTCACAGGCGGCGTAGGGCATGAACTCCAACAGGATCAGGGCATCGGCATAGGTGCGCCCCCGGATCTGGTTCAGCACGCGCCGCACCTTATAGGGGGACATGCGGATGTAGCGAGCTACCGCTTTGATTTCAGGGGATGGATCGGCCATGGCGCTCTCCTAGCTTATTGCCTCTTCTGTTCGTTGCTGGACTTAACGGCGGGCAGCTTTTTTGTCACTGCCCGCGTGGCCGCGAAAGGTACGGGTGGGGACGAACTCCCCCAGCTTGTGGCCCACCATCTGATCGGTGATGTAGATGGGCACGTGCTGCTTGCCGTTGTGCACGGCGATGGTGTGGCCGATCATGACGGGCAGGATGGTGCTGGCTCGCGACCAGGTTTTGATCATGTGCTTCTCATTGCGCTCGTTCATCTTCTCGATTTTGAGAAGCAGCTTGGCATCGACAAAAGGGCCTTTTTTGAGTGAACGTCCCATAGCAACCTCAACAGTCTGGCAAGCTGGTAAGGGTCGAAAGAAAAAGAAAATTCAGGGGCGCAGCAGATGGCCGGACTCTCATTGAGCGGCCCTCCCGCTCTTGTCCCGGCGGCCGCCACGACGGCGACCGCGCACGATGAACTTGTTGCTGGGTTTGTTGCGTTTGCGGGTTTTGTATCCCAGGGTGGGCTTGCCCCAGGGGGTGACAGGGGTGCTGCGGCCGATGGGGGCTTTTCCTTCCCCACCGCCATGGGGGTGATCGACAGGGTTCATCACCGAGCCGCGCACGTGGGGACGGCGACCTAGCCAGCGGCTACGCCCCGCTTTGCCGAGGCTGAGGTTGCTGTGGTCAACATTTCCCACTTGGCCGATGGTGGCGTAGCACTCGCCTCGGATCATGCGGACTTCGCCGGAGGGCAGCTTGAGGGAGACATACTTGCCCTCTTTGGCTACTACTTGGGCGCCGGCCCCGGCGGCGCGAACAATTTGCCCACCGCGGCCGGGATACAGCTCCACGTTGTGAACCACCGTCCCCAGCGGGATCCGCTCCAGGGGCATGGCGTTGCCAAGCTCAAAGGGGGCATCGGGCCCCGCCATAATGGTGGCTCCCACCTCGAGGTTGCGGGGAGCGAGGATGTATCGCTTCTCGCCATCTTCGTATTCCACCAAGCAGATGCGGGCGCTGCGGTTGGGATCGTACTCGATGGTCTTGACGGTGGCCGGGATCCCGCGCTTGTCGCGGCGGAAGTCGATGATGCGGTAGAGCCGCTTGTGGCCGCCGCCTCGGTGGCGGCAGGTGATGACGCCGCGGTTGTTGCGCCCTTTTTTGCGGTGGATGAATTGCAGCAGCGACTTCTCCGGTCTGGGCCGCTTGCCGTTTTCGTCCCGCGACAGCTCCTCGAAGTTGGAGACCGTCATGTGGCGGGTGCTGGGGGTATAGGGTCGGAAGGTACGAATGCCCATGGCTCGAGGGGGGGTGAAGGACGGGTGGCAATAAAACTCGAAGCGGGAAGAGGGGTTTGGTTAGGTGTCGGGGAAGAGGGTGATGGAGTCGCCTTCGGCCAAGGTCACGATGGCTCGCTTGGGACGGCTGCGATAGCCGACAGAACGGCCTACCCGCCGCTGCTTGCGGGGCAGTTTAAGGGTGTTGACGGCGGTGACCCGCACCCCAAACATCTCCTCGACGGCAGCGCGGATGAGCGGCTTGGTGGCAGTGGGCATCACTTCAAAGACGTATTTGCGCTGTTCCATCAGGGCAGTTGCCTTTTCGGTGATGACGGGACGCAACAGGACATCGGCCAGGATCCGCTTGCTCTCAGTCATTGTCTTCCTCCTCTGCTGCGGCTGTTTCGGCCTCCTCGCCAGCTGGCGGCTGGGCAAGGGGCTCTGCTTCTTGGGCTAGTTCCGCTTGTCCCTGAACTTCTCGCTCTTGTGCTTGGGCCAGCTCTTCTTCCTGGGTTTCCTGAACTTGTGGGTTTGCTAGAGCTACTTGATTAGCCTGATCAGCCTGCGCCGGGGGAGCCTCTGGCTGGGCTTGAGCTTCTGCTTGCTCTTCCTGCTCCTGGCTTTGACCTTCTGCTTGTTCGACTGGCCGAGCTTCTCGCTCTGCCGCCTGAGCCTGATCTTCAAGGCGATCGGCTTGGGTTGGAGCTGCTGCTGCCGCGCCGGATCCCCAGCGGGCCTTGAGCTTCTCCAGGGCAGAGGTGGTAATCAGCACCCAATCGACGTTGAGCAGATCAAAGACATTGAGCTGATCCAGGCCGATCAGCTTGACGCGGGCGATGTTGCGTACGGCTCGCTCGACGGCTTCCGAGCGCTCGGCGACGATAAGCAGTGCCGACTGATCCTCCATCACCCCCCAGCGCAGCAGAGCTTGGGCCACGGCGCGAGTCTTGGGCGGGTTGAGCTGATCCTGGAAATCTTCCACCACGATCAGGTCTTCCACCCGGCTTTGCAGGGCAGTGCGCAGAGCCAGTTGCCGCTCTTTGCGGTTCATGGCCAGGTTGTACTCCCGCTTGCGGGGGCCGAAGATCACTCCACCCTTGCGCCAAAGGGGGGAGCGAATGGAGCCGGCGCGGGCCCGGCCGGTGCCTTTTTGCCTCCAGGGCTTGCGGCCGCCACCGCGCACCTCAGCCCGGGTCTTGGTGTGGGCGTTGCCTTGGCGGGCGTTGGTCATCTGCCGGCGAAGAGCTAGATAGAGGATGTGGGAGGCCGTTTCGGGACGGGCAACTTTGAGGCTTAGCTCCGCGCTGCCCACCGTTTCCCCTTGCCAATTTTTCACCACACAACTTGCCATGGTTTCCTCGTCTTTGCAGATGCTGGTCAGCCTTTGCCAGGGATCCCTTTCCTAGCGTTTGTTGCCCACCTGCTTGGCAGGGGTAATCTCCAGCAGCCCCCCTTCCACGCCGGGCACAGAGCCCTTGATGATCAGCAAGTTCCGCTCCGGATCCACCTGCACCAACTGCAGTTTGCGAATGGTGACGCGGCAGCCTCCCATCCGGCCCGCCATGCGTAGCCCCGGAAACACGCGGCCAGGGGTTGTGCCGGCGCCAACAGAACCCGGTCGGCGGTGGTTCTTGGAGCCGTGAGACATGGGGCCGCGACCAAAGTGGTGCCGCTTCTGGTAGCCGGCAAACCCCCGCCCGATGGAAGTGCCGGCTACATCCAGCAACTGGCCCGGAGAGAAGATCTCGACGGTGATCTTTTGCCCCAACTGGTAAGCTTCTGGCTGGTCGACCCAGAACTCGCGCAGGTGGCGCAGCAGCTCCGTCACCCCCGCTTTGCTCAGGTGGCCCCGCTGGGCTCGCGTGAGGTGCTTTTCGGCGGTGGGCCAGTAGCCCAACTGCACGGCGTTGTAGCCGTCTGTGGCTTGGGTCTTGATCTGGGTTACCGTGCAAGGCCCCGCCTGCACGACCGTGACCGGAATGGCCAACCCTTCCGGAGAGAAGATCTGGGTCATGCCGACTTTTCTTCCAAGGATGCCAAGCGCCACGAGAACCTCCTCTCGAGCCTCTGCGACTCGCTTCTGTCAGCTTGCAACTGGCTCAATGAGCCGGATCCAGGCAGCAACGGCGCGGCAGCAGGAAGCTCAGGACTAGCTGAGGCTGCCCGCTCAGGCGAAAAAGCAACGAAAAGGAATCTTTGGATCCCCGCAGGCCAAACAGCGCCAGCAGCGCTGCTCCCTTTGCTTAATTCACCCTCAAATCACACGCCAAACTGCTTTCAAAGACTGCTCAGACTTACCTGCAAAGAGGCAGTATCTGGTTTAGCAGTACGCTAGGTTGCCGAGAGCCGTCGTCAGAGCGGGCGGACTTAATTGGCAACAGTAGTACATCATAATGAGGTGAAGACCTGTTTGTCCAGATTTTGCCGAGAAAATGGCTCGGTCGGGGGGCAGCGACTGTGAAAGCCGCTCTGGTGGGCGAAAAGAGCTATCGACGGCAAGAGCCACCTCCTTTTAGGAGTGTGATGGGGTGGGCGGGCAGCGGGCTGACCCAGGCTTGTGTAGATCGCTACCTGGATTTGTTGCGGGCGGGAACCGATCCGGGCCGGATCTTGTTTTTGGTGCGCAGCCAGCGGCAGGCAGAGGGGGTGTTGCGGCGCTTACAGCAGCTCAGCTCGAGCTGGGTGGGCCCGTGGCGGATCGAGACGTTTTTGCAGCGGGTGGGGCGCTCTCTGGCCGATCACTGGCCGCAGGTGTGCGAGCGGGTTCCCCAGTTGCCGCGCTCGTTTGAGCCAATTCCCTTGGCCAAGGATCTGGCCCAATTTCTCTGTGGGCGAGCCTGTGCTTTGTGTCCGCGGCATGGGGAGGTCTTTGCCGATCTTGGGCTGGAGGAGTTCCAGATTTGGGATCAGATCAGCAGCGCTGCCTATATTGCGGGGGCTTCGGGTTTGGCGGCGGAAGCGGTGGGATCCCGGCTGGCGGCGGCCTGGCCGGCGGAGGGGGATCCGGGGCGGGCAGAGGCCTTGCAGGCGATGGGCTGTTGTGTGGAGCGGCTGTGGGAGGTGGGGTTGCGGCTGGGATCCCTGGACTTCGGCCTGCAAATCCGGCTGTTTGGCGAGCACATCCTGCCGCTGGCCGAGTTTTGGCAGGAGTGGGATCACCTGATCGTGGATCAGGCGGAGGACAGTTGCGGGGTGGCGCTGGAGTTTTACCGGCAAGGGCAAGCCCATCTGCAAAGCCAGTTTTTCAGCTATACCATCGGCGGCGGGGTCTCTTTGACGGGGATCCCAGAGGCCGTGGCTCGCTTTCTGAGGGAAAACACCCAGGTTCAGCTTCTGGAGGGGAGCTACCGCGGCTCAGCCGGCATGATCCGCCTGGGACTGCAGATTGCGCGGGTGCTGGATCCGCGGTTTGACCATCCCCTGACGGAGCCTCTGGCAGAGAGGCTGCCAAGGGTGCAGGTGCTGGAGGGCGAGACCCAATTCGCGGCGGTGGAGGCGATGGTTGCCCAGATCCGGCAGCTTTTGCGGGCCGGGATCCCGGCCTCTCGCATCGCCGTCCTGCTGCCTCGCATGGATGCGGGGGTGAGCTTGAGCTTGCAGGAGCAGTTGCCGGAGGTCTTGCCGATCGCCCCTTTCCCGGCGTTGATCCGCTACCCACTGGTGCGGGCTTTGCTGACGGCGGCGGAAGTGGCCCATCCCGAGTGGGGAGCTTTTCCCACCTTGCCGGCCTGGCGACTGCTCCTGGGCAGGGTGTTGGATCTGGATCCCATCCGGGCGGCTTTGCTGGCCGAAGATACCCTTGACCCGGTAGGGCGTTCCCTGCGGCCCAAGACCGCCGTGCGACAGCCGGAGCGGGTGGGGTTTGCCAACCTGGAGCGCTACCAGAAGCTGCTGGATTGGCTGCGCAGCTACCGCGGCGGGCCCTCCCTGGCCGCTTTCTTCCAGCGGTTTTTCGCCGAGCACCTAGCCCAGGGGATGGATTTGCCCCAAGACCAAGAGCTGCTGCAAGCGCTGATCGACGCGGCACAACGGTTTCGCCGGGCCTTTCCTGCGGAAGAGGATCGTGCCTTTTTGGCCATGATCCGCTCGGGACAAACCCCCAGCAACAGCCGCTTCGAGCCCGACTATTCCCGCTACCTCGTGGTGGCGACGCCGGTGGCCTATATCAACCGAGGTTTGCAGGCGGATTATCAGTTCTGGTTCGACATCACGAATCCGCTTTGGTCCCGTTCTCTTTGGCGTGTGCTTTACAACAGCCGTGTGCTGACGCCGGAGTGGGATGGGGAGGTTTTCAATGCAGCCCAAGACCTACAGGCACGTCACCAAATCCTGGCTCGCACGCTGCTCAACCTCTGTTGCCGAACTCGGAAGGGGCTGTGGCTGGTGCGCTCCACTTTTAACTACCGCGGCGAAGAGAACACCGGCATGTTGGATTACCTCATTTTAAAGGCCGCGAAGGCCATGGCCACAGCCTGAGAGGAGCAACCTTACACCCATCCCAAGCCGCAACCAGACCCAGGTTCCAGAGCATAGCGAAGCTGTCTGTTGTGTCGATCCCCAACTGGGGAGTGCTCAAGATTGTCGCCAATTTGGAATGCCCCTATCGTGGGCATATCGTGAGAGAAAGCTAGGTTCTCCTACACTGGGGAGATGGCTAAGGGCTTTGGAAAACCGGCGAAAAAACAGCCGCTCCTCTCGGCCCGACAGGCGGCAGGCCGCTTCCGGCGGGGGGAATGGGCTGGCTGCCGGCAGCTCTGTGAGCAGATCCTCGCCGCTGCCGACCGGTCTGATCTGGAAGAGGCCATTGCCTTGACGCAAGCCCATGCTCTTTTGGGGCGCATCGAGGAGGGATCCGGTCGCTACCCTGCCGCCATGCTGCACTACCAACAGGCCATCGTGGCCTGTCCCCCTGCTGCTCCCGCCAGCTTGGCCGCTGAGGTTCATGCGCTGCTGGGGGGAGTACTGCGGCAGATGGGCGAGAAAAAGCAGGCGCAACGGCTCTTCGAGCAAGCCCTGGCCCGGGATCCAGCGCTGCTGATGGCGCGGGTGGGGCTGGCCGACCTGCTGCAGATGCGAGGAGAATACGAGGCGGCTCTGGCCCATTATTTGCAGGCCTGGCAGGGATCCCAGCAAGAGGCAGACATTCCTTAGCAGATCGGCATGGGCTTTTGGAAGCAGGGACAAGTGGAGGTGGCCAGCTCTTGGTTTCGGCGGGCGCTCGCCCTGCAGCCCGAACACAGCGATGCCCGCTACATGCTGGCCATTGTGGGGGAGCTGCCCCTGCCCGACAGGACTCCTCCGGAGTGGGTGCGACGTCTATTTGACGAATATGCGCCCCGCTTTGAGCAGCATTTGCTGGAAAAACTGAACTACCAGGGGCCACAGGCTGTGCGGCAAGGGATCCTGGCTGCCGCAGGGGGAGCGTCTCCTTGGTTTGAGCGGGCGCTGGATCTGGGCTGTGGCACCGGCCTGGCGGGATCCCAGGTGCGCTCCTACGTTGGATAGTTGCGGGGTGTGGATCTCTCCGCCCGCATGGTGGAGATTGCCCGGCAAAAGGGCAAGCCTCTAGTCCTGAATTTACTGAACAACATATTGTCTTACGGAACTAAAATAGCCATACTGAATTAAGCGTGCTGCCGCGGCTATCCCA